>JAILRX010000242.1 GCA_024697985.1 Treponemataceae bacterium
GTTACTTTCGTTGCAAAGTTCTTTTATCAAAGCTTCGCGGTCCAAAGCCGAACGGATCGGCGGGTTTACGATGTATTTCAAGTTTTCGCGATTTCCGGTAACGTCCAATCCAAAGTGATGTGGCGTTACTTCGCAAGTTACGTTCTTTGAAAATTCTGATTTTTCGTCCCAGGCCCGCTGTACGGCAGCAAGGGATTTTGCCGTGCTTACGTGGCAAAGATGGATTTTGCATCCGGCATCCTGGGCCAGGTGGATATTGCGCTCGGTGGCGCCATCTTCAGCGAGGGCCAGAAGTTCGTTTGCGTCTTCCATGAAGGTCTCGGCCTGAAGTTTAGCGAGCTTGGCAGACTCATCGTGATCTTGCTCGCCGGCTGCCGCGTACTGTTCGAGCGCCTGCTTTCGGAGTGAGCGCGCCTGTGCATTAAAAGATTCGTCTTCGCAGTGACACGCAACGATTGCGCCCTTTACTGCAGCCTTCGACATTGCTTCGAGCATCACAAGGCTGTCCTGAACGTCGTGTCCGTCTTCTGTCATCAATATGATTTCTGAAAGATCGTCGATGTGATCCGTCGTCTTTCCGTCAAAATCTTTTGTAAGGCTCACCGACTGGATTACGCGCGCCTTATTTTGGACGGCTGCTTCGCTTTCGATCGAGTGCGCCAATTCGTCAGAAGAAACGACCGGATTGGTGTTCGGCATGAGGACGACCGTAGAAAAACCGCCTGCAACGGCAGCGTTAAGGCCCGAAGTCAGGTCTTCTTTCTGGGTCTGACCCGGATAGCGGAAATGAACATGCATGTCGATGAAGGACGGCATCAAGGTTTTGCCGTTGCAGTTCACAAAATCCAATTCGCACGAAAGCTTGCAGCCGTCGCACGAAGAGGCTGAACAGTTTTCCTCGTTTGCGCCAAAAACTGACGAAAGAGAACGCGCGCTGTCGGCATCGGAAAAATCGCCCTGAACTACGGCAAAAATCTTTCCGTCCTGAACCAGAACGGCTCCGTCGCAATCCAAATTTTCATCAACCAAATGTGCGTTGTAAAAAACTGTTCTCATATCAACTCCGCTGTAAATTTTTTAAAAAACGTCTCCTACGCCTGCCCTGTAAAGTTCGTCACAGTATTCGCAGGCATACTCAGCCTTCTTTCGGTTAACAAGCTTGAAAGAATGTGGCACGTAGTGTTCTGTTGTCGTGATGCATCGTGGATTTCGGCATTTGATTACGTTTTCAACCCTGTCCGGCAAAGAAAGCGTGATTTTTTTAGCGATATGCTCATCCATGATGACGTTTACGGTGATGTTAGGATCGATAAATCCAAGTACCGAATAATCAATGTTTATGATGTTATCAATTTTGATGATGTCTTTTTTGCCCATCGTCTTTGAAGGAACATTCATGATCAGGGCTACACAATAGTCAGCCTTATCAAGCCCAAGATAATTGAAAATCTTGATTCCGCAGCCACTTCTGATATGGTCAATTACAAGACCGTTTTTAATTGTATCAACGTTCAGCATATTCCCCTTCCCTTACAGTGCACCTGTGAGTTTTGAAATCAATGCCATTCGGGCAAACATTCCGTATTTTACCTGCTTGAAGTAAGCGGCCCTTGGATCATCATCAACTTCCGGCGCAATTTCGTTAACACGTGGAAGTGGATGCAGGACGATCATGTTTTCTTTGGCCATCTTCATCTTTTCTTTATCAAGGATGTAGCTGTCTTTCAAACGGATGTAATCCTGCTCGTTGAAGAAACGCTCTTTTTGAACGCGGGTCATATAGAGAATATCCAAATCTCCGATTACGTCTTCAAGCCGTTCTGCTGTCGTGTACTGAATTCCGGCCGGTCTCAAAACCTGGTCGATGATATAGTCGGGGATTGAAAGCTCGTTCGGACTGATAAGAACAAATTTGTTGTTCGGATATCGGCTCAAGGCCTTTGTAAGTGAGTGAACAGTTCGTCCGAATTTCAGGTCGCCACAGAATCCTACAGTGTGACCTTCCCATCCGCCCTTAAGCGCACGGATCGTAACAAGGTCCGTAAGAGTCTGTGTCGGATGATGATGTCCGCCATCCCCTGCGTTGATGATAGGACATGCTGAATATTTGCTGGCCAGATAAGCAGAACCTTCTTTTGGATTTCGCATCGCAATTACATCAACGTAACTGGAAACTACCCTGATGGTATCTGCTAAAGTTTCACCTTTCGTCGCTGAAGTCGCATTCGCATCAGCAAAACCAAGTACTGAACCGCCCAAATGTTGCATCGCAGCCTCAAAAGAAAGCCTTGTTCGGGTACTAGGCTCAAAAAAAAGCGTAGCAAGAATCTTTCCTCTGCACACATCCGAAAATGATGCAGGATCAACAATCATCTGCTCCGCTAACGCACAAATCTCATCGATTTCCTGAACCGATAAATTTCCCGGTTCTATAACGTGTCTGCCTTTTAACATAAAGGACCCCTCAAAAATTTACTATGGAATAATAGCACTTTTTTTTGTGTATGGAAAGGGTAAGAGAAACAGTAAAAAAAGATACATCCTCCCGCCGATTTCTTGCCCAAAAAAAATACTTCCGCTGCAAGCAAAAAAGCGCGTCAAACTGCTGGGCCCCGGCTCGTAAACTCGCCACCCCCAGAGGCCGCGTTTTTTGCTT
>JAILRX010000203.1 GCA_024697985.1 Treponemataceae bacterium
GGCCGCAACGGCGCGAGTTTGCCAGTCGCGCGACTGCGCTACGAGGGTCTCTTACAGTGCGCCGAATTTACACATCTGGGCGCAAACTCCACAACCTACGCACAATGTCGCATCGATTTTAGCCTTTCCGCCTTTCATTGAAATTGCAGGACATCCGATTTTCATGCACATCTTGCATGACTTACATTTGTCAGCATCAACTACGAGTGGAGCCTTGTGCTTGACTTCTTTCAAAAGCGCGCAAGGACGTCTGCTGATGATCAAACTTGGCTTTTCAACTTCAAGTTCTTCTTTGACAGCCTGTTCGCATTCTGCAATATTGTAAGGATCTACAACGCGAACCCTTTCGATTCCCATTGCACGAGCCAAAGCTTCGAGGTCTACGCGGCCGGCTGGATCTCCGTAAAGGTTTTTACCTGTCGTAGGGTTCTGCTGATGACCTGTCATACCTGTAATTGAGTTGTCCAAAACGATGACTGTAGAATTAGACTGGTTGTATGCGATCGAAGCAAGTCCTGTCATACCTGAATGCATGAAGGTTGAATCTCCGATAACTGCAACTGATTTCTTTTCGTTTTCTTTTCCGCCGGCCTTGTTCCATCCGTGGAGTGAGCTGAAAGAAGCTCCCATGCACAAAGTTACGTCCATTGCCGAAAGAGGAGCAACCGAACCGAGAGTATAGCAGCCGATATCGCCGAAAACTGTTACCTTCAATTTGTTGAGGGCGTAGAACATTCCTCGGTGAGGACATCCTGCGCACATGATTGGTGGTCGTACAGGAATCTGTGCATCGATTTTGGTCCCCTGAGGAATTTCAAGACCGAAGGCTGCGGCAACGAGGTTCTGACTGAATTCTCCGCAGATTGGGAACATGTCTTTTCCGTGGATTTCGCAGTTCAAATCAAGTGAACGGCAGAAATTTTCGATGATTGGATCGAGTTCTTCGATTACGACCAAAACTTCAACTTTTGATGCAAAATCCCTTATCATTTTTGCTGGAAGTGGATTTACCATTCCGAGCTTGAGGATGGAAATCTTGTCGCCGAAAACTTCCTTTGCATACTGATATGAAGTTGATGAAGTTACGATTCCGATTTTTGAAATATCTTTTCCGCAAAGAACTCCGCCTGAAATTTTTTCGCCGTCTTTTGCAGAAGTATTTTCGATTCTGTTGATTCCGCTCGTGCAAGACCATTCTTCGATATCCTTCATTCGCTGTTCAACGAAAGGATGTCGTCTGATGGCATTTGCCGGAGCCATTACGTATTTCTGAATGTTTTTTTCGTATGTTTTTACAGGTGGTTCAACTCTTTCTTCTGTGCTTACGATGCTCTGACTGTGGGCAACACGAGTGCACATCTTGTATAGGATTGGCGTATCGAATTTTTCGCTCAATTCAAAGGCCATTTTTGCAAACTGACGGGCCTCTTCTGAATCGCTTGGTTCAATCATCGGAACTTTTGAGGCGATGGCATGATGTCGGCTGTCCTGTTCGTTCTGGCTTGAGTGCATTCCCGGATCATCAGCAACGCCGATAACCAAACCTGCGTTTACTCCGGTATAGCTCATCGTGTAAAGAGGGTCAGAAGCGACGTTCAATCCGACGTGTTTCATTCCGCAGAAAGCTCTTCTTCCTGAAAGACATGCGCCAAATGCAGTTTCCATAGCAACTTTTTCGTTTGGTGCCCATTCGCAATAAATTTCTTTATATTTTGCTGATTCTTCTGTGATTTCAGTGCTTGGTGTTCCCGGATAACTTGAAATCAGGCAACATCCACTTTCATAAAGTCCGCGTGCTACAGCGGCATTCCCTAACATTAATTGTTTTTTCTGTTCCATAGTATTTAAACTCTAACAAATGACTTGATAGGTGTCAAGGTTTCTAAATTCCTGTATACTTTGGATATGAAGAAAAATTTTTATTCACTGATGATTTTTTTCATTTCGCTTTTTCTACTGATGAGTTATGGCTGCAAATCCGCCAAAAATTCGTCCCAGACAAGGCTGGCTTTGGGAACAGTCTGCAAGATTTCTCTTTACGAAAAGGGCAGTGATGAACTTTACGAAAAACTTTTCGAAAGAGTTTCACAGATTGAAAACTTGATGAGCACAACAATCAATGAAAGTGAAATTTCCAGATTGAATGAAGCAAGCCGCAATGCACTTTTGGAAAATTCGTCCGTCTCTGATTTTCCCATCAGTTTTGAAACTTATTCTGTTTTGGAAGAAGCCCTTCAAATCGCAAGAATGAGTAACGGTGCTTTTGATCCTTCAATCGGGGCGCTGGTAAAACTATGGAACATCAATTCCTTGACTTTGACTGATGACGGAACTTACGGACCAGAAATCCTTCCATCAAAAGAGCAGATAGAAAGGGCAATCAATCTTGTTGATTACAAGGCAGTTGATTTGCACGAAAAAGACGGCCGGTATTTTGTGAGCCTTAAAAAAAGCGGACTTCAAATTGAGCTTGGCGGAATTGCCAAAGGTTACGCCGCTGACGAACTGGTAAAAATACTTCGTGAAAATGATGTAAAGAAAGCCCTCATCGATTTGGGTGGAAATATCTATGCCTATGGTGCAAAAGATGTTGAGGGAGAATTTGCACAGCCTTGGAAAATCGGAATTAAAAATCCTTTCCAGAACGACCATGGTGCCATGATGGTAGTTTCCTGTGTTGATAAGTCTGTCGTAACTTCAGGTGCCTACGAACGCTTTTTTATGGTTGCTGGAAAACGTTATCATCATATCCTGGATCCAAAAAGTGGATATCCGAGTCAGAGCGATTTGGAATCAGTATCTATAATCAGTGAAAACTCAATGCTTTCGGATTCACTTTCAACAACTTGCTTTGTAATGGGTTTTGATAAAGCCAGCGAATTCATGAAAAACTTCGAGGATGTAAAATACATATTTATAAAATCTGATGGGAGTATTGAATCAAACTGTTCTGATGAATTAAAAATTCTTGAAGGATAAAAACTGAAGGGGTAAATTCAAAAAGGTAAAAAAAAGACCGTCTATTTAAGACGGCCTTTATCGTAATTAAACGATTACTACTGAGTTATCTGTGAAAGAGAAAGGAGCCGGGACATATTTGTCTGCAGCCCAATCATTTTCCCAGTGCTTGCCATCCAAAAGATATCTGAACTGATATTCTTTTCCTGTTTCCAATGTAAGTTTAACAGAGAAACTTCCGTCCTTCTGTTTTTTCATTGGTGTGTCTACACTGCTCCAACTGTTAAAATCGCCTGCAAGCCAAACTTTTTCAGCGCCTTTTGCAGCTTCTGGAGAAAGCTCAAATTTTACAGCACAGGTTTTCTGTGTTTTGTTATAGGTTTTGTAAAGTGCCAAAATTGACTCCTAAGAATTTTTTTAATGATTTAAGATTAAATACTAAGTTTTTTTTTGTCAAGTGCTTTCGTTTCAGTTCTAGAACTTGTCATTTCTGAATTATTGAGTTATTATCAAATTATATCTATTCCGTCGATTTATCCAAATTGCAGAACGGAGTTGCTTCGTATGAAGCAAAAATCTTGCTAAAAAGGAGTTGCCAAATGGGAACTTTCAATTCAAATGGCGCAAAAATCGTATGCGCTAAGCAAAATCAAAAATACTTATTTACATCAGAATCAGTAAGCGAAGGACATCCTGATAAGTTTTGTGATCAGGTCAGTGATGCAATCTTAGACTATGTGCTTTCGCTTGACCCGAATGCTCACGTTGCCTGCGAAACTTTCGCAACGACAAATTTCGTTCTTGTCGGTGGCGAAATCGGTTTCTCTCCAGACGTTGACGGCGACAAATGCTCAAAAATGCTCAGCGAAAATGCTGAAAAAATTGCCCGTTCAGTAGCACGCGAAATCGGATACACAGACGAGGCTTTCGGTCTTGACTGCGATACTTTCGAATTCATGAACAGACTTCATTCACAGTCTGCTGATATTGCTCAGGGTGTTAACGGTGTCGGACTTGAAGAATTCAAGGGTCAGCAGGGTGCCGGCGACCAGGGAATGATGTTCGGTTTTGCCTGCAATGAAACACCTGAACTTATGCCTGCAACTGTAAGTTTTGCACACAAGCTTTTGCGAAAGGCTGCAGAACTTAGAAAGAGCGGAGAAATCAAATGGCTTCGCCCTGATTCAAAAAGCCAGGTTACAATCGAATACGAAGGATATAAACCTGTACGAATTGATACTGTCGTAATTTCTCATCAGCATGATGGAAATATCAGCCATGATGAAATCGAAAAGACTTTGATTGAAAAGGTCATCAAGCCGGTTCTTGAACCTACAGGACTTTTGGATTCAAATACAAAATACTACATCAATCCAACAGGAAAATTCGAAATTGGTGGACCAAACGGTGATGCAGGTCTTACCGGCCGAAAAATCATCGTTGATACTTACGGTGGAATGGGCCGACATGGTGGTGGAGCTTTCAGTGGAAAGGATCCTAGCAAGGTTGACCGAAGTGCAGCCTATATGGCACGCTATATTGCAAAGAACATTGTTGCAGCCGGTCTTTCTGATAGAGCTGAAGTTCAGCTTGCCTATGCAATCGGCGTTCCATATCCAGTTTCTGTTATGGTTGAAACTTTTGGAACAGAAAAGGTTGAGGTTGAAAAAATCGAAAAGGCTGTAAAGCAGGTTTTTGACTGTACACCACGTGGAATCGAAAATACATTAAAATTGCGACAGCCTGTTTACCAGAAGACCGTAAATTACGGACATTTTGGACGAGACGGATTTACCTGGGAAAACACTGACAAGGTTCAGGCCCTTAAAGACGCAATTTCTAAATAAGGAGTTTCCTTGATGAGTGCGTTTCGATTTTTGACTGAGGATGAGGTTTGCCGCGTTTTTGAAGCATTCAAGGCGGAAAATCCAAATCCTCAGACTGAATTGCTCGCACCGAATGAGTATACGCTGCTCGTGGCCGTCGTGCTTTCTGCACAGACCACGGATAAAAGCGTAAACAAGGCGACCAGGGAGCTTTTTGAAAAGGTCACGACGCCGGAGCAGATGCTTGAACTTGGCGAAGAAAAACTGATTCAATATATAAGATCCATCGGACTGTACAGGGCAAAGGCTTCTCACGTGATGGCCTTGAGCAAAATGCTCGTTGAGGAGTTCGACTCAAAACTGCCTTCTACGCGTGAAGAACTGATGAGGCTTCCTGGAGTCGGGCGAAAAACTGCGAACGTAGTTTTGAACGTAGTTTTCGGTCAGCCGACGATGCCTGTCGATACGCATATTCTTAGGATTGCCCCTAAAATCGGCTTGAGTGACGGAACGACGCCTGAGCAGGTTGAGCGCGATTTGGTCGCAAAAATTCCTGCGTGCTATATGGAGCATGCACATCACTGGCTGATTTTGCAGGGACGATATGTCTGTACGGCCAGAAAACCTGCGTGCATGTGCGAAGGCGGAAAATGCTGCATTGAATCGATTTGTGCAAAAAACGGTCTTGCTTGATTATATTTTTTTGGAGTTTGCATTATGAATGAAACAGCTGAAGTAGTAGAAGAAACTGCCTCTGACAGACAGATTCAATTTTTTGAAAAATGTAAGGAATTTTTTACCCCTGAATTTTTGCAGAATTTTGCAATAGTTGTCGGCGCAGTAGTCGTTCTTTGTCTTTTATATATCGCACTTAAAAAGATTTTTACACGAATTCCGGATGAAAAGCTTAAGCCTCAGATAAAAAACGTCATCCTTAAGATTTTAAAATATCTTTTTGAAATAATTGCCGTAATTTACGTGCTGAACCTCTTGGGCATCAACTTGAATGCACTTTTCGGGGCTGCTGGAATCGCCGGTATCGCAATCGGTCTTGCAGCTCAAACTTCTCTTGGTAACGTCATCAGTGGATTTTTCATCATTCAGGAACACGTTTTCAAAATTGGTGATCATATCCGCGTAAACGGAGTTGAAGGTAATGTTCAGTCAATCGGCTTCCTTTCGGTAAAAATTAAAACATTCGACAATCAGATTGTGCGAGTTCCAAATGAAACTCTGATAAAATCAAATGTAGAAAACTTTTCTTCAATGGCGAACCGACGAATCTGCTTTTTTATCACCGTGCCTAACGAAACTGATTTTGCAGATGCCTTCGAGCGGCTCGAAAAAGTCGTACAGTCGACCGACCTTGTCCTCAAAAATCCTAAGAGCTCGGTTGCATGTGCTGAATTCGTAGACGCCGGAACATCACTTAGAATCATTGCCTGGTGCAAATATGCTGATTACCTTCAGTGCAAGAGCAACCTCATCGTTGCGGTAAATACAGAATGCGCAAAGGCAGGAATTAAAATTCAGTATCCTGTTGTTGAAATTACCGGGGAACTTGAAAAATGAGCGGTCAAGATAAAAACAGTCAGGAAGAGCGGCTCACAAACATCGAGATGAAGCTTGCCTATCTTGAAGATTTTTTGAATCAACTGCAGGAAGTCGCCGTTGAAAATTCAAAGACAATCGAAAAACTCGTTAATGAAAATAAATATTTGACGGAAAGAATGAAAGATGTGTCGGAATTTTTAGAGGGCGATATTCCGAACAGAAAACCGCCCCATTATTGATTTATCGTAAGTAAGCTTCGACTTCTGTGCCTGAGTTTCCACAGGTTTCAATAGCCTCTAGCAATTCTTCTTTTGAACAAGTAAGTTTGTTGCACCAATATTCTATTGCTGCAGGATCGTTAACATCGATCGGATCAAATTCTGCTGCCATAATTACCTCCGTACTTACAATATAATACAAAAACCAACGAAAAAGAACTAGTCATAGCAATTTTCCGTTGGTTTTATTTTTGGTCATCCCTGCAATTTATTTATACAATTCTCGTTTTGTATAAGAAGTATGCAAAAGATGATGTGCCTTTTCAGAATTTGGTTTCTCAAAGAACTTGTCGTAAATTTGAGTAATCAATGGATTCTGATGTGAGCAGTGAATCTCATGTGTATCGTCATCCTCGTACAATGCAGCGGCACGTTTTACGCGCAATTCGTCGCAATGTCCGTATGGCTGACCACCACCTGTAACACATCCACCTCGGCAGGCCATGATTTCGATGAAATCGTATGGTCTTTCTTTTCCAGCTTTCTGTGCTTCAGCGATTTCTTTCATGATTGCATCTACGTTGCCCAACTGATGAACAACTGCAATCTTGATTTTGATACCGTTGCCAAAATCAATTTCAGCTTTCTTAACGCCATCAAGACCTCGTGCAGGTGTGTAATGAACGTCTTTAAGCTCATTGCCTGTTACAAGTTTATAGGCTGTTCGAACGGCTGCTTCCATTACACCACCGGTTGCTCCGAAGATTGTTCCGGCACCTGTGTATGGTCCGATCGGGTTATCAGCTTCTGAATCTTCAAGATTTGCAAAGTCGATACCTGCCATTCTGATGAGTGCAGCGAATTCTCGTGTTGTAAGAACCTTGTCTACGTCCTGAGCGCCTGAAGATTTCATGTCATCATTTCGTCTTGCTTCGTAAGCTTTTGCTGTACAAGGCATGATTGAAACGTGGTAGATTTCTTCTGGTTTGAGGCTTGCCTGCTGTGCCCAGTAAGTCTTTGTAATTGCACCCTGCATCTGCTGAGGTGATTTTGCTGTTGAAAGGTTAGGCAAAAAGTCGTGATAGTTCTTTTCTGCGTAATCGACCCATGCTGGACAGCAACTGGTGAACATTGGAAGTACGCCGCCATTTGTAAGACGGTCAACAAGTTCCGTTCCTTCTTCCATGATTGTAAGGTCTGCAGCAAAGTTCGTATCGAAAACATACTTGAAACCAAGCATTCTCAATGCCGTGTAAATCTTGCCTGTTGTAAGTGTTCCTGCCGGCAATCCGAATTCTTCGCCGAGTGCTGCTCTTACTGATGGTGCAATTGAAGCAACTGGAGTCAAGTTTGGTTCTGCAACCTTGTCCAAAACTTCTGCGATAGGGTTGTGAGTTGTGATTGCTCCTGTAGGACAGTGAGCTGCACACTGACCGCATCGTACACAAGGGCTGTTTGCAAGCACGTGTCCTGCAACCGGTCCGATTACGGTTTTGTCACCGCGTCCAGTGTATTCGATGGCGTGTACGTTCTGCATTACCTGACATGCTTCTACACATCGGCCACAGTTGATACATTTGTCCCTGTCGAAAACAATTACTTCGTATGAATCGTCTGTCGGCTGGTTCTTCAGAATTCGTGTGAATCTAGGAGCCTTTCTAAGACCGAATTCAATAGCAAGATCCTGGAGCTCGCACTGTCCGCTTCTGTTACACTGCAAGCAGTCCTGTGGATGGTTTGAAAGAATCAGTTCCAGAACCGTTCGTCTTGCCTTTGCAAGTTCAGGGTCGTGGGTGATTACGTTCATTCCTTCAGTAACTTTTGTAGCGCAGGCTCTGGCCATTCGGGCTCTGCCTGTCCTAGGATCTACGTTTTTAACAACACAGATACCGCACGATGCCCAAGCTGGAAGGTCCTTGTTGTAGCAAAGCGACGGAATCTTGATGTTTAATTTTTTAGCAGCGTCAAGGATTGTGCTTCCTTCTTCAACTGCGATATTTTTACCGTTAATAGTCAAGTTAATCATATCGAATTTCCTCCAATCCTTATTTCTTAAAAATGGCGTTGAACTTACAATTTGACATACAAGCACCGCATTTTACGCACTTGCTCTGATCAATAACTTTCCAAGCCAATTTTTTGCCTTCTTTGATTTCTCCTGAAGGATTGTTTGAAATTGCATTTGCAGGACAGTTTTTAACACAAAGTCCGCAACCGATACATTTATTTTCATCAATTGTGAACTGAAGAAGTCCCTTACATTTTCCAGCAGGACATCTCTTGTTCTTGATGTGCTCGATATATTCAGCTTCGAATTTATTGAGGGTAGAAAGTGTAGGGTTAGGAGCAGACTGTCCCAAAGCACAAAGCGAGCAGGATTTCATTGCCTGTCCGATGTCCTTGAGTTTCTGCAGGTCTTCCATTTCACCGTTGCCCTTAGAAATCTTGTCCAAAATCGTGTGCATCTGTCGTGTTCCGATTCGGCATGGAGAACATTTTCCGCAAGATTCGTCTACGCAGAATTCCATGTAGAATTTAGCAACGTCAACTACACAGTCGTCTTCGTCCATTACGATCATACCGCCTGAACCCATCATTGAGCCAAGTCGTGTAAGTGCACCAAAGTCGATTCCTGTATCCAAAGCTTCCTCTGTGATGATACCACCTGAAGGTCCACCAGTCTGAACGCCCTTGAATTTCTTTCCGTTCTTAATTCCACCACCGATTTCAAAGATGATTTCCCGAAGAGTTGTTCCCATTGGAACTTCAACGAGTCCTGAGTGGTTGATTTTTCCTGTAAGTGCGAAAACCTTTGTTCCCTTAGAGTCGTCTGTACCGATTTTGTTGAACCAGTCAGCGCCTTTTGTAAGGATAACAGGGATGTTTGCCCAAGTTTCAACGTTGTTGATGACAGTTGGTTTTCCCCAAAGTCCGCTCTGTGCTGGGAACGGTGGTTTTGGTGTAGGCATACCACGTTTTCCTTCGATTGATCGAAGAAGGGCTGTTTCTTCACCGCAGACGAAAGCACCGGCACCAAGTCTGATTTCAATGTCAAAATCAAAACCTGAACCGAGAATGTCTTTTCCAAGGAATCCCATTTCTTTTGCCTGTTTCATTGCGATTTCAAGACGCTGAACGGCAAGTGGATATTCTGCACGAATATAGATGAAACCTTTGTTTGCTCCGATTGCCTTTCCACAAATTGTCATTGCTTCAAGGATTGAGTTTGGATCGCCTTCAATTGTTGAACGGTCCATGTAAGCTCCCGGGTCACCTTCATCGGCATTACAAACGACGTATTTGATGTCGCCTTTTGCCTTCATACCAGCTTCCCATTTCAAGCCTGTAGGGAATCCGGCACCACCTCGGCCTCGGAGTCCTGAATTTTTGATTTCATTGATGATGTCTTCCTGTGACATTTCGAAAAGTGCTTTTTCGAGTGCAAGGTATCCGTCGTGTGCAATATATTCTGTAATGTCTTCTGGATTGATAAGACCGCAGTTTCTCAAAACGATTCGTTTCTG
>JAILRX010000238.1 GCA_024697985.1 Treponemataceae bacterium
CTTAAATTTATTTTATAAGGAAAATATATGAGAATCTGTAAGACGGTAAAATCAATTGCCAAAAAAGAAAACTTTTACGAAATCCAGACCAACTGCGTGCCTGTCAGAATTTATTTTTTAACGGATGAGATTGTAAGGATCAGGGCCGGATTTGACCGTGACGCATCTTTTCTTGAGGCTTCCTATTCGCTTCGTCTTACAGCCTGGGAAGATAAGCTTGATTCCTTTTTTGGAGATGGTCGAAAGAGAATTGAAGTTGCTTCCTCATCAATTTCAAGTGATGAATCTGATAAAGCCGTAATTCAGGGTTCTAAACTCAAGGTTGTCATTCACAAAAATCCATTCATCATCGAAGTGTTTGATGAAAAAGGCGAAATCATCCATTCTGATATTCCGGATTTGGCCTACATGGAAGACAGCAATAAACGAAGAATCCATACAAGTCAGATTGATGCCGGAGATTATTTTTACGGCTTCGGCGAAAAGACCGGAGACTTCAACAAGGCTGAAACTTCAATGTCGATGAGTCCAAAGGACACGATGGGCTATAATCCTGCAAAATCGGATTCACTTTACAAGCACATTCCTTTTTATATCCGTCTGAAAAAATCTACTAAAACTGCAGTCGGATATTTTTATCATAATACTTCCGAATGTGATTTTGACATGGGCCGCGAGCACAGCAATTACTGGAAAAAACATTCCCGCTACAGAACTGACAGCGGCGACATTGATTTGTTTTTGATTTCCGGTCCTTCAATTCGTGACGTCGTAAAACGCTACACTGATTTGACAGGAAAAGCTGCCCTTCTTCCAAAATATGCTTTGGGATATTTGGGTTCATCAATGTATTATTCTGAGCTCAGCAAAAACTGCGATAAGGAAATCATCAATTTTATCGACACTGCTGTTGAAGAGGACATTCCGATTGACGGATTCCAGCTTTCATCAGGATACACTTCCCAGAACACGAGTGAAGGCGAAAAACGATGCGTGTTCACCTGGAACAAGGAACGTTTTACGGATCCGAAAGATTTCTTTGCTCAGATGAAAAAGCGCGGAATTACGGTTTCGCCTAACGTAAAGCCTGGAATTTTGCTCTGCCATCCTGATATCGAAAAATTCAAGCAGAAGGAACTTTTTGTCCTCGACTCTGAAGATGCTGCGAATAAAACAGCGGCTGTCGGCACCTGGTGGGGTGGAAAAGGCGTTTTCGTGGATTTTACGAACCAGCGCGTAAGGGATGAATGGAAAAAACTTTTGACGGAAAACGTTTTGGATTACGGAACCGATTCTGTCTGGAATGATAACTGTGAATACGACAGCCTGGTCGACAAGGATTCTGTCTGCTTTTACGAAGGTGAAAAGGGAAAGATCGGCGACTTGAAAGCCGTTATGTCGAACCTCATGTGCTGTGTTACAGAACAGGCAATCAACGAAAAGGCCGCAAAGGACAAGACCGATGTAAGGCCTTTCATAGTGTGCCGTTCAGGACACTCTGGAATTCAGGCCGTTGCTCAGACCTGGGCCGGAGATAACAGAACCGGCTGGGATACGCTCAAATACAACATGTCCACGATTCTTGGAATGAGCCTTTGCGGCGTCTCAAACTACGGATGCGATATCGGTGGTTTTTACGGACCAGCTCCTGACGCAGAGCTTTTTGTCCGCTGGGTTCAAAACGGAATTTTCCAGAGCCGTTTTTCAATTCACTCGGTTAACACCGACAACACGGTAACAGAACCTTGGATGTATTCCAAATGCACCGGCTATATCCGCGATGCAATCAAGTTCAGATATAAGCTTTTCCCGTATATGTATTCTCTTTCGTACAGGGCAAATACAGAAGGTCTTTCAATTCTTGAGCCTCTGTGTCTTGCTTTCCAAAAGGATGAAAAAGTTGCTGAAACTTTCACTGAATTTATGATGGGTGATTCTCTTTTCGTTGCCCCTGTAATTGAAAATGGTGCAAAAACTCGAACATTCTATCTGCCACGCCTGGACGGCGACAGCTCAATCGGTGGTGCAAACTCAGACGGCGCGAACTCTTGCGGCGCCTGGTACAATTTCTGGACTCGAGAAGAATTTGAAGGCGGAAAGGAATACGAAATTCCGGTTGGACTTGGCGATGTTCCTCTTTTTGTAAAATCAGGTGCCATAATCCCGATTGCAGATAATCAGATGAAAAATCTTGCAAGCGAGAGCGTAACCGACCTTCATCTCATCTGTGCCTGCGATGCTGATGGAAAATTCGTTCTTTATGAAGATGACGGTCTTACCAAGGCCTATGAAAAGGGCGAATATTGCAGGACTTCAATAAGCATGACTTCTCCTTCTGAAAAAACTTCGGAAAAAGCCATAATCGATTTTAGCGTAGAGGGAACTTATAAAACCAAGGTTGAAAAAGTTCTTCTTGATGTGATTTATCCAAAGAAATGTCCTTTCTTTGTTTTGATTGACGGAAAGGAACTTGAAAAATTCATCAACCGCAAGGCTTTTGAAAAAGCTGATGAAGGCTGGTATTACAGTCAGACAAAAAAATC
>JAILRX010000275.1 GCA_024697985.1 Treponemataceae bacterium
CTGGCACTTCCAGCCAAATATCCGAAAGCTGCTCCTAAAAGCATCATACCTTCTGTTCCAAGGTTGTTCTGTCCAGCCTTTTCAAAAAGGATTCCGCCCAAAATTCCAAACAAAATATGTGTTCCAGTCTGAACTGAAACCTGCAGGAAGAGTCCTAAACTTGCTATTACACTCATTTTTCTTCCCCCTTTCCGATTTTTCCCTTAATTTTTCCGATAAGTTTTTTTGTTCCCTCGGCTACTTTTCCAAATGGATTGAAGATCACAACTTTTTCGCCGTTCTTATCCTTGATGTCCAATACCAGCTTATATCGGACAAAAAATTCACTTCCGAGTACAAAGAAAATAATGATGGTCTGGATGATGTTTCCCATACTTGCAGGGATATTCATTGATGTCTGCAAAAAGCTGCCGCCCTGAAGCAGCATACTGAACAGGAATGATACGACCAGGTTCACGATCGGGTTGAGCTGACTGAGCCATGTCGTAATGACGGCCATAAAGCCCATTCCGTTTGACATATTGTCCGTAAGCGAATGCTCGATTGCACTGGCCTGCATCATTCCGGCAAGACCGCACAGACCGCCGCTTATCAGGATGGCAAAAATCATCGTGCGGTTTACGTTGATTCCGGCGTATTTTGCGGTCTGAACACTCTCCCCGATTACGCTCATTTCGTATCCGAATTTTGTTCGTTTAAGAACAAGAAAAATGATTAGGACAAGAACGAGTGCGATAATCCAGCCCATGTGGATTCCGAAAACGTTCGGCATAATCGCATTGCTTCCGAAATTCGCTATCTTTGGTGAACCGCCTCCATGTGGATCTCGCCACGGAAGGTAGCTGTATTTCAAAAAACTGACCCATTTTTGCGCGATATAGTTGAGCATCAATGTGACAAGCGTTTCGCTCGTTCCCCACTTAACTTTTAGTCCGACTGGAACCAGGGCCAGAAGTCCGCCGAAAACGAAGCCGGCAATCATCATAAGTGGAATCATTACCGGAGCAGGTAAATTCGGCATTGCCATGACAACCCAGGTTGCAGCAAAAGCGCCCATGTAAAACTGGCCTTCTCCACCGATATTCCAGAACTTCATCTTGAATGCCATGCAGGTTCCAAGTCCGAGCACGACAAGCGGGATTGTCTTGTTGATGGTCTGCTTGAATCGATAGAAATTTCCGAGCGAACCTTCAATTATTTTTTGATAGACCTTGAACGGATTCTTTCCCATGCAGCCGATTACAATCATCGAGGCGATAATGGCAACGATTACGGCAAGAATTTCGATGCTGATCTTCTTTTTCTGGCTCAAAAGAGGGCGTGCCTCCGTGCGGATTTTAATCGTTCTCATTGTTGCCCCCTGCATTGTCGCCCGCAGTAACGACCGGTTGCGCTAAGTCTTCGCCCCCTGCAACCGAGTCTTCATCGGCGGCGCTCTTTCCCATCATCATCAAGCCGATTGTATTTTTCGAAACCTTGTGCGGATTTATGATACCCATATTCTTTCCGTCGTGCAGAACCATTACCCTGTCGCTGATTGCACAAAGCTGATCCAAGTCCTCGCAAATCAAAAGGATTCCGACACCCTTGGCCTTCTGCTCGTTCAAAATCTGAATGATGTTTGTCGTAGCGCCGATATCAAGCCCACGGAACGGATAGGCAACAATCAAAAACTTCGGGCTCATTTCGATTTCTCGTGAAAGAAGAACTTTCTGAATGTTTCCGCCGCTCAAGTTCTTAACCTTATGCCTGATGCTCGGAGTCGATATTTCGTAGCGATTCACGACGTATTCAGCCTTTTTATCGCCTTCTTTTCTGTCGATTGCAATTCCGTGGCCAAGGTCATAAGTCCTAAGCAGGATATTGTCCGTAACGTCCATGCCGGCAACCAGCCCCATTCCAAGCCTGTCCTCAGGAACAAAGTTCATCCTGATGCCAAGCCGTTTAATCTGAAGCGGACTCATCGTCAAAAGCTGAGAATTTTCAAAAACGGCGCTTCCACTGGCACGCTGCATTCCTGTCAGAATTTCGCAAAGCTCTTTCTGTCCAGAGCCGACAATTCCGGCAATTCCGAACATCTCGCCGCCATAAAGCTCAAAGCTGACTTCATCAAGCTTTTTGTTTCCGATTTTATCAACGCAGGAAAGCTTATCAACCGTAAGAAGCGGTTTTTCACTCAATTCAACTTTTCTGTATTCGTAACTGATTTCGACCTTCGAGCCCATCATCATGCTGGCAATTTCATTTTCGCTACTATCCTTAGTAACAACTGTTCCTGCCAACTTTCCCTTATGAAGAATCGTGACTCTGTCGCTGATTTCCATCACCTCGTTCAACTTATGGGTGATGATGATAATCGAACAGCCTTCCGCCTTCATTCGTCGTAGAACTTCGAAAAGTCTTTTTGTTTCCTGAGGTGTCAGAACTGCAGTCGGTTCGTCCAGAATCAGGATTCGCGCCCCATGATAGAGCATTTTTATAATTTCGACCGTCTGTTTTTCGCTTACAGACATCGTGTATATTTTCTGATTTAAGTTTATGTCAAACCCGAACTGTTTTTCCAGGTCCTCAATCTTTTTTTGAATTGTTTTTTTATTGATGAAAAATCCGCCATGTCGTTCACCGAGCGTTATATTTTCGAGCGCACTCATAACTTCAACAAGCTTAAAGTGCTGGTCAACCATTCCGATTCCTTCTGCTATTGCATCCTGCGGACTTTTGAAATTTTTCTCTTCATTATTGATGATGATTTTACCGGATTCCGGAGTATAGATTCCGGCCAGCATGTTTACGAGCGTACTTTTACCGCTTCCGTTCTCACCGAGCAGGGCAAGTATTTCACCCTTTTTGATATCGATAGAAATATTCTGATTTGATTTTACGCTACCAAAGGATTTGCTAAGGTTTTTTGTCTGAACCGCAATTTCCTGTGCATTCAACTGCATATCTGTTTCCATAAGAAAAATTCGGGACTGCCTCAAAAAGAAACAGTCCCTTCAATCAATTTATTTTGATTTATTTAATGATTCCGTTTACGCCTTCAACGAACCATTCCATGTTCCAAACTTCGTCGTCTGTCATTACAGTACCAGCTGGAACTCGAACTTTTCCTTCGTTGTCAGTGATTGGGCCAGCAAAAATCTGAAGGCTTCCGTCTTCAATTGCTTTTCTTGCTTCAGCAACTTTTTCAGCTGTTCCTTCAGCAACAAGGTCACTCAAAGGAGCCAAATCAACCATTCCGGCACTCAAGCCTTCCCAGTATTTTCTGCTTTCCCAAGAGCCGTCCATGATTCTAGAAACGTCGTCCTTGATGAATACAGCCCAGTTGAAAACAGGAGCTGTAAGATAAGCTTTTGGTGCAGCATTAGGAGTTGCAACGTTGTATCCGATACAGAAAGCACCTTTTTCTTCAGCAGCAACCTGTGGAGCTGTTGTGTCCTGGTGCTGTTCGATTACGTCACATCCTCGGTTCAAAAGTTCCAAAGCACCCTGCTTTTCTTTTGTAGGATCATACCATGTGTTTGTCCAAACAACATCAACTGTAGCAGCTGGATTAACTGATTTAACACCTTGTGTAAAACCGTTGATTCCTCGGATACATTCTGAAATTGGGAATGCAGCTACATAACCGATTTTGTTTGTCTGTGTTTTAAGTCCAGCAACGATACCTGCAAGATATCGAGCTTCGTACATTTTTCCAAAATATGTAGAAACGTTTTCAGCGGTCTTGAATCCTGAACAATGTCCGAATTTGATTTCTGGGAATTCTTTTGCAACATTGATTGTTGAATCCATGAATCCAAAACTTGTCGTATAAATTACGTTACATCCGGCATCGATCAAATCTCTGATTGCCTTTTCACAGTCACTGTTTTCTGGAACATTTTCTTTGTACAAAGTTTCAATGTTCATTTCTTCAAGTGCAAGTCGGCTCTTGTCCTGAGCTTCTGTGTATCCATGGTCATTGATTGAACCGATATAAACAAAACCAACTTTTATGCCATCAACATAACTTTTTTTGGCTTTGTTTCCTGAGTCTCCATCCTTTTTACAGCCTACAACTGAAAAAGCCAATGCTACTGCTAAAACTGCAATTGCAATCTTCTTGATTTTCATTTTTTTCCTCCGAAAAAATTTCTATAAACTAGCCGAAACAAATCAGCTGTTTTTCCTGAAATAAATCTGGCCGTCATCGGTCATCTTATCCACGATGGCAAGACTTTCCACTCGATAGCCTTTTTCACGGATAAGCTTGCCGCCATCCTGAAAGCCCTTTTCAATGGCTATGCACACGCCTTGAACTTTTGCTCCGGCCTGCTCAACAAGATCTATCAGACCATTCAAGGCATTTCCGTTTGCCAAAAAATCGTCGACAATCAAAACCTTATCATCTTTGGACAGGAACTTTTTGGCAACAACGACGTTGTAAAAAGCCTTGTGCGTAAACGACCAGACCTTGGTAACGTAAACGTCGTCATTGACATTGAGACTCTGATGTTTTTTTGCGAAAACTAAGGGAACGTTTAACTGACGCGCAACAGGATATGCGATTGCAATTCCGCTGGCTTCGATGGTAAGAATTTTGGTTACTTCAACATTTCCGTAAAGACGCACAAACTCTTCGCCCATCTTGTCCAGAAGATTTGTGTCCACCTGATGATTCAAAAAATTATTTACCTTGAGGATATTTCCCGGTAAAACTTCACCATCTTCTTTAATACGCTGTTCAAGTAATTCCATAGTGTATATTAGAATTTAAATTCAATGTTTGCAAGTTATTTCGAAAATGCGAACTTTTGAAAAATCTTTATCAGAATAAGTTATTTATAATTTTACTGAAACAGCTTTCCATGCTATAGTTAGAGTGGAGATTTTTGATGAAAACTGAAAAAGGCGTAAACTTACAGGTTACCTTCTTGATTCTCGCTTGCCTCACTTTTTTTCTTACTGGCATGACGATTTATTTTTTCACTGATGTAGCCAAATGCTATAAAGTCCTTCAGGAAAGTACAAAAAAATACTATCAGGCTGAATTCTACGTTTCAGAATTTTTGGACGCAACTGATTATCTCAGCGAACAGAGCAAATTCTATATCGTCAATCAGAACAAAGAAAATCTCGACAATTACTTTTACGAACTGACAAAAAAAGTTAGACGACAAATCTCCGTTGCAAAACTTAACGAAATCATCAATGGTGATAACATTTCAAATGATGAAAATCCTGCCTACGATTATCTGATGGAATCACTTTTTTCAACTGATGATCTTGTCGATTTGGAAACTCACGCAATGAAGCTCGTTGCCATTGCCAATGACATCAACCTTGAAGAAATTGATGAAGAACTTCAGTACTACGATGTAAGTCCGGATGAACTAGCACTTTCAAAGACTCAGAAAATCATGAAAGCCAGGGATTTGGTTTACGGAGAGCAATATCAGCAGATAAGAAATGCTGCTCTTGAAAATCAGCAGATGGCCAAAAAAATCATCAATGAAGTTACCAAGGAAAAACAGAACCAGAGTTTCAAAAAACTTTCCGTTGCAATTACAGCACTCGAAGTTTTTATCTCGATTTTGGTTGCAACAGTTTTCCTTTTGATTTTGATGAATCAGTTCTTGCTCCTCAAGCCGCTTGAAAAATTCATCGAATGCGTGAAACTCGACAATCCGCTTCCTGAAGTACCAAGCCAGGAAATGGGATACCTTGCGCGAACCTACAACCGAATCAACGAAATCCGAAAAGAAAACACGATGTTCCTCAAGGAAAAGGCCGAGCGCGACGCCCTGACCAAACTTTATAACAGACAGGTTTTCCAGCAGAATGCCGCAGGTCTTGCAAACACACAGACCGAACTTCTCCTTCTGCTTTTGGACATCGACAGCTTCAAATCAATCAACGATACTTACGGACACGACACCGGAGATAAAGTCATCGTAAAGGCAGCCACCCTGATGCGCGATTATCTTGGCGGAGACAGCGACACTTACCGAATCGGTGGTGATGAGTTCGTAGTTTTTGTCAGAAACAAGGATGCTAGTTATTTTGACATTTTAAAGAAAAATGTCGAAAAGATTAATTCTATACTTTCTGAAGCAAGTGATGGCGTTCCAGAATCTTCCATCAGTGTTGGAGTTGCTTATTCATCGAACGGATATTCAAAAGAACTTTACAACGATGCTGACCAGGCGCTTTACTACACCAAGGAACACGGTAAATGTGGAATCAGCTTTTTTGAGGAAACACTCGAAGAGCTTTAATTTGAATTATTTTTTCATTGCTTCCTGGATGGAAAAATCTGCGGTACGGTTATGCTTTTCCGGCCCGATCATCAAATCTGTCATATTTAAAAGTTGGAAAACCTTGAACTTTTCAACCTGTCGAACCCAGGCTAAAATATGCCATTCGTTTTCATGATAGAAAAACTTGACAGGTTCGGTAGAGCAAATCAGCATCTTTCCCTGTGGAAGATGATAGGTAAAGTTCAGGACATGCTTTGTCAGAATTGCTTCCTTGCAGACGATAAACTTCTTGTCTATTTTAAGCTCAATTTCTTCAGGAGAAAATGACACTTCGAGCCAGTCAACATAGACCTGTTCGACTTCAACTTTAGTTTCGATTTTAACTTCTTTTACTTCTGATTTCTTTTCAGAAGCTTTTTTTGTTTTCGGTGATTTTGGTTTTGGATTTTCAGTCTTTGTTGATTTGACGGCATTGACGACTTTTTCTGCATCATCATCAGAGTCGGAAGAAACAACCTGATCTTCAGGATTTCCAAGATAAACTCCACCAGCACGTCCGGCCGTAGAATAAATCGCGAAGCCTTCCTCCGCCAACTTTTCAACCCATCGATAAATCGTTCGGGATGTTACATCAAGAGCTGCTGCAAGTTCAGAAGCTGTACGTGGACTTTTGTCCTTCAATAAAACCAACAAATCTTTTTTATCACTCATGTTTAAAATTATATTCCAGATTTACTTTAAAGGCAAATGCTTATTGCCGATAAAAAAAGTATGAAAGCGAAATTTTGCAGAACTTCTTTTTATATTGTCTTTGCCTGTGCAGTAATCATGTCGTTCACAGGCGCATGGATGGCTTGTGCTGAGACACAGCCTGTTTCTCACCAGACTCCGTACGTTTTGAAATCAAACGCAGTTGCCTCATTTTATGCTGAACAATATCACGGCCGAAAAACTTCGAATGGCGAAACATTCAATATGAATGATATGACGGCCGCACACAAAACACTGCCTTTTGGAACAATCGTCAAGGTAACAAACCTTTCAAACGGAAAATCAGTTCAAGTAAGGATTAACGACCGAGGACCTTTCGTTGCAGGCCGGGAAATCGACCTTTCAAAAGAAGCCGCCCGTCGTCTCGATATGATTGGATCGGGAACAGCAAATGTAAGATTGACGGTTCTAAAACTTCCGGCAGAAAACACATACAGATATCAGTTTGGATCCTATAACTCGAAAGAAAACGCATCAGTCCTCGCAAAACAGCTTAAAAACAAGGGATTTGATGTAAAATACGAAATCGCAAAAACCAGCAACGGAAACAGCATCGTAAGAGTCGTAATTCCATACGTTCCTGAAAGCGGAAGAGTTTCCCTGGAAAAAAAGCTTAAGAGCACAGGTTTTTCCAACTTTGTAGTACGGCTGGAAAAATAACTGATCGCGAACCGCACTCACCACGCATATTTATGCCGACCACAAAATTCTTTAAGTAGAAAAATTCTTTTCCGGGCAGAACTGCTTTCACCACGTACATTTATGCAAGCCACAAAATTCTTTAAGTAGAAAAATTCTTACCCGGCGGTTTGGCTTTCACCCTGCCGAATGTTTCACGTGAAACAACGTAACATGAAACAAGACTCGATATATTCGCTTCCTTACCTGAACCACGGCAAATGTTTCACGTGAAACAGTTTGTTATAGATTGAACTGTGCCAAATCTCGCAGCCGAAAAATAAAAAGCTGGCAATATTCTAGTAATCAGTAAAAGAGGGGTTTGCGGAAAATAGTTTTTGAAAAATCCATTTGGGCAAAAAAAAACCCCGAGCTTAACGCCCGAGGCTTTCTATATCCTAAGTGTTCAGATTAGAACCAGAATCGGATACCACCAGCATAACCACCATAAAGTCTAAGCCAGTTCCATCCGAATGAAGGAAGGAATGAAACGTAGAAGTTTGGCTGCCACTGTCCGAAGAATTCAATTCCGAAGTTTTTGTCGAATGCCAAGTAGATGTTTGTTCCGAAGAATCCGTAAACACCTGCACCAAGAGCAAAGTAGCTAGAACCAAATCCGAGGCCTACGTTAGCACCTGCACCAGCCTGCAATCCCCAATTGAAGAAATCGCCATCGATGAAGTACCATTCCCAGAATTTGTATTCACCAGAAACAGCAAGACCAAAATATCCGGAACCGATGTAATCGTAACCGATTCCCAAGTAAAGTCCCTGATGTCCATCAAGTGCAAGAGTCAAAGATCCTGTACCTGTTACGTTAGAGTTCATAGCACCAATTCCGAATGCAAAAGCACCAGATACTGCAAGTGCAACAACCAACAACAATTCAATAATTTTTTTGTTCATATCTGAACCTCTCAATTTGTTTTTTATTATTTCCTACGAAATAATTTACAAATTTAATTTTTAAACATAATTGTAACTTTGTCAAGAGAATTATGTTTAACTCTTTTTCCCC
>JAILRX010000012.1 GCA_024697985.1 Treponemataceae bacterium
TCAACCTGGTCAGAAGAACCTTTTTCAGGAGTCGATTTACAGCCGGTAAATATCAATAAAACAATGCTTAATGCCAATAAAAACTTTTTCACGGAGCAGCCTCCAAAATTTCATTTATATTCTTTGTGTTCTTTTCGTCCAGTTCCTTAATCATGTTCTCGTCTGGTAGCTCAAACCATTGAAGTCCCTCATCAACAGTCCAGTTTTCCTTGAGGTCGCGTGAAAAATGATAGGAATCAATTACATCCTCATAAGGAAGCTCGTAAAGGTATGGAAGATTGGCTTCTTTTTCCTGAGGAACATCCTCGACAACGACTTTTTTAGTTTTTGCGCCAAGCACAATAACCAGAATCAAAAGGATAATCAAAAAACATAGCAAACAGCTGATGATGATTGCAAGGATCTTTTCTTCGATAAAGAAGTTTTTGATTTTGTTAAAAATCTTCTGGCAGAATGCTGGAATCTTAGAGTTTTTCGAGTTTTTAGAGTCTTTTGCATCAAGACCGTCAGCATTATCACCTGATTCGCCATCAAGTCCATCCAAACCGTCAAGACCGTCATTCTCGTCGAAGGAATCAAGATTCAATCCGGAAAGAAAATCGTCTGCGACCTTCCCGTCTTCTGAGAAAACATCCTCGGTAAAATCACTTGTGCCACCGATATCGCTTGTATCAATGTCACCGATGATGGGCTTATCATCCATGTAGGATTCGGCATCAATAAAATTGTCCGGTTCCTTATTTTTTTTGGGGATAAGGCCTTTGATTTTTTGAGAAATATCACTCAGACTCTGCTTCAGATTCATTTTCAACCTTTGGAGATGTCGTATTTCTTCTTAACGGATGCGGCGGAATATAGACGCCTTCTTCTGGAGCGACATCTTCTTCTACAAAATCGTCTTCTTCTACAGGTGGAGCAAGCGTTCCCCTTTCGTTATCAATTCGAATTTGAATAACCTTACTTACACCAGATTCTTCCATCGTTACACCAAGCATCGTGCTTGCACCTGTAACGGTCTTCTTGTTATGAGTAATAATTATGTACTGGCTTACGTTCGCAAAAGAACGCAGAGCGTTTACAAATTCAGTAACGTTGTGCTCGTCGAGGGCCGCATCAATCTCGTCCAAAAGACAGAACGGACTTGGTCGTACCATGTAGGTTGCAAACATAAGGGCAACGGCAGTCATGGTTTTTTCACCACCCGAAAGCAAAGCAATATTTTCAAGTTTCTTTCCTGGTGGCTGAGCAAGAATATCAACACCACTTTCCAGAACATTCTGAGGATCGGTAAGGTGAAGTTCAGCCCTACCTCCGCGGAAAAGTCGTCGGAACATATTGTGGAAGTTCTTTTTGATTTTATTATAGGTTGCAAGATAAAGTTCAGTTGATTCAGCCTTGATTTCCTCAGTGATTCGCTTGAGGTCGTCGCAGGCCTTCTGAAGGTCAGAAAGCTGGTTCGAAAGGAATTCGTAGCGCTCCTTGGTCTCGGCAAATTCTTCGATGGCCATAAAGTTTACGCTTCCCAAATCCTTAAGGGACTGTCTGTCCTTGGCAAGCTTGTCGCGAAGGTCGGAAGGAGCCGTTCGGATTGTGAACATACGTTCCTCGTATTCCATAAGGTCGCAAGAATGAGTTTCCCTGAAGTTATCCTTGAGGTTTCTGATTTCGATGTCGCTTGTAGCAAGTTCCCTGTCGATTTTTTCAAACTGGGCCTGAAGTTTTGCAAGTTCCTCAGTCTTTTTCTGGATTGATGACTGCTTTCCGGTAACATCCTTGCTCTTGCTTGCAATCTGAGATTCAAGTTCATCAAGTTTTTTGGAAAGCTGATTTCCTCGATGTTCGATAGAAGCAATTTCACCTTCAAGGTCGAGAACCTGATCTGAAATATCCTTGAGATTCTTGTTTTCAACGTAAAGGTCGTTCTCAAGATCCTTCAACAAGCCTTCCTGAGAAGCCAAATCACGTTTGTAGAATCCGATTGAAGTCTGCTTTGTATCGCGCTGAGATTCCATCTGAATCTTGTTTAGCGAAAGAGTCTGGCAGGTTTCCTTATATTCGCTGATTTTGCCTGAAAGGTTGCCGTTCTGGCTTTTGAGGCTTTCAATTTTATCCTGCTTGTCGTTGAACTGATTTCGGTTGTCAGAAATTTTTCGGTCGATGTCACGTTTTTTGGTGATGATACCTTCCGGTGACAAAAATTCGTCGATGAAGTCAGGAATTGATGAAGAATAAGTCTTGAAAGACGAATCGAGCTGCTCAATGAGCTTTTCGATTTCTTCGAAGGCGCCGACTGCGGTCTGTGAAGTTTTCTGTACGTCGTTTCCAAGTTTTGCAAAATCTGAAAAAAGCTCTTTTTTGCCGCTTGCAAGAATACTAATCTGAGAAAGAAGATGCTCAACCTTTTCTTCATTCTGTTTTCTGCTTGCTGAACTGTAACC
>JAILRX010000014.1 GCA_024697985.1 Treponemataceae bacterium
TTATTTAGCTTCGCGCCAAACTTTTACTTCGTTAAGGAGCCAGTCAGCCCATTCCTGCACGCCTTCGCCGGTTTTTGCACAGATAGGGATAATCTTGGCTTTTGGATTTCGCATGTGGATGTATTCCTTACACTTTTCCATGTTGAAATCGAAATAAGGCATTACATCAATTTTGTTGATGAGAACTACGTCGCATACCTGAAAGATAAGCGGGTATTTTAAAGGTTTATCTTCACCTTCCGGAACCGAAAGGATCATGGCATTTTTAACTGCACCTGTATCAAATTCTGCAGGGCAAACTAAGTTTCCTACGTTTTCAAGGATGGCAAGCTCGACATCTCCAGTTTCAAGTCCTTCCAAACCTTGTCGTGTCATTTCTGCATCAAGGTGGCACATTCCGCCGGTATGAAGCTGGATCGATTTTACTCCTGAAGTTGCGATTGTCTTAGCATCAACATCAGAGTCGATATCAGCCTCCATAACGCCGATTTTAACCTTGTCTTTCAAAAGATTGATTGTAGACATAAGTGTTGTTGTCTTTCCACTTCCCGGAGAAGACATCAAGTTCAAAAGAAAAACTCCTTTATTTTTCAATTCTCCGCGGAGGAGATCTGCCTGACGGTCGTTGTTTTCAAAAACACTTTGTTTGATTTCAATAACTTTTACTGAATCCATGGATTTTTTTTCCTTCAAAAATTTTTCTTTTCTTATGCTATATCGTTACAATTTGTAAATTATAAGACAGCGTGTTTCGAATGTCAAATTGAAAACTAGCGCTCTGTGAATTTTTCACAACTATTTTTTACAAAATCAAAAAACTTGTCATCTAATTTTTTATGCCGTATACTTTTTCCCATGAGTGAGATAATTTTTTTAGCCGAAGCCAAAGGTGCAAACCAAAAATTCTTTGATGAAATAGAGCCTATTTTTCACTGTAAATTCCAGGACTTAACTGAGGATGCGCTCACTTCCATCAGAAAAGAAAACCCATCTCTGATTATTGCCTGTGCTGACTATCTTTTTGATTTTCAGCGGGATATTTTGGACTCCATCCTGATGAGCATAACAGACATCCCTTTCGTCGTTGCAGCAGACCGTGAAACCTGCCACTTCTATCACCAGAGCGTTCAGTCCGACATCGTCGGCTACATCATCACTCCTGTAAGCGAAATGCAGTTTTTAAACCGCATGCGCACGATCTGGGACGCAATGAAAAAGAAAAAGCCGGGAGAAAAGACTCAGATTGCCGATTCCTCGTTTGGCTTTCAGGTTCAGACAAAAAGGCGGATTCTGGTTGTCGATGACGATCCGGTCTGCCTTCGCCAGATGATGAACCTGCTTAAAAATGACTATATCGTTTCGGTCGTAAAAAGCGGCCAGGACTGCCTGGACTTTTTGAAGCACGACAAGCCCGACCTGATTTTGCTCGACTACGAAATGCCGGAAATGAACGGCGTTGAAACGCTGACCAGAATCCGAAAGCACATCGATTACGACAAGATTCCGGTTCTGTTTCTGACGGCTGTCTCGGACAAGCAGCTGGTTCAGGAGGCTCTGCTGAGCAAACCTCAGGGCTATCTTTTGAAAAACTCCGGAAGTGCGGCAATCATAAAAAAAATCGAATCATTTTTTGGAGGCTAAATGAAAGTTTCAGAAGAAAAAAAAGAGTTTTATATGAGTTGTGCGGAAATCAACACGCACACCACATTTTTGTATGTTTCAATTATTGCAGCTTTCGAACTTTTTCTTCTGGTTTACGATGCCATAACACAAGACAGCCAGTATACAGCAGTTCAAAGCCTTTATCAGATTTTGAATTCGCTGATGGCCAGCCTTTCGATTTTATTGGTCATCATTTCGTTTATCTTCAAAAAGACCATCAACAAAAAAACCGCGCTTTCTGAAAAGGCAAAATGCCTCTCGTATCTGATTTCCGTGGATGTCTATGCCATTTTGATTCTGCTTCTTTCGATCGGGGACTCGTTCATCGGCATCATTTCGAGCGGACGTGAAAACCTTACGATGTTCTTCATCTGCCTTATGCTCACGTCCTGCGTTTCCTACGTAAATCCGTGGGTCATCCTCGTTACTTCAGTCGGATGCTTTTTTGGATTCGAGGGCTTTACGCACGCAACGCCTTATTCGACACATCACACTTATGCACCATATCCGATTTTCATCATTTTCATAACCGCTTCGGTTTCGTTTGTGCGAACCAAGTTTTTGTACAAGGACATCCAGCAAAAAGCGATGATCCGAAAGCTCCAGAAACAGGCCGAGCAGGAAAATCAGGCCAAGTCGCAGTTTCTTGCAAACATGAGCCACGAAATCAGGACGCCGATGAATGCAATCGTCGGAATGAGCGAGCTGGCTCTGGATTTTGACCTGAACGATTCGGAAAAAAACATCATCAGGCAAATCAGAACTTCGGGAAACAGCCTTGTCGGAATCATCAACGACATTCTGGATTTTTCAAAAATTGAATCGGGCAAGATGGATATCGTTCCGGTAGATTACGACCTTTTAAAACTGATGAATGACATCATGAACGTGGCAAAAGTCCGCCTGACAGGCAAAAACGTAGAATTCCGTCTGGAAATTGACGGATCGCTTCCTAGCACCCTGCACGGCGACGACATGCGAATCCGACAGATTCTGATAAATCTGGCCGGAAATGCCTCGAAGTTCACAGAAGAAGGATTTATCGCCATCAGAGTTGAAAACCTCAGGAATTATGAAGAGCGGGACGGGGTTAAAATCAGCGTAATCGATTCGGGCGTCGGAATCAAAAGCGAAGACCTGACCAAACTTTTCAGCGCATTCCAGCAAGTTGATATGAAAATGAACCGCTCGAAAGGTGGAACGGGACTTGGACTTGCCATTTCCAAGACATTGATGACATTGATGGGCGGAAGCATCGGCGTAACAAGCGAATACGGAAAAGGCTCGTGCTTCTACATCAACTTGCCGCAGGAAATTGTTGATGAAACACCGATAAGCAAAAAATATCAGCCGCTTTTTGAAAAAGCAGGCAAAATTGACGGCAAATCTGATTCAGAAAAACTTGCATCGCTCCCGATCGGACTTTTGAACCAACCGGAATTTTCAGCGCTGTTTGCTGAAAAAACTGAGGTTGCAAGTTTTACAGCCCCGGATGCAAAAGTCATCGTAGTCGACGACAACGAAGTTAACCTGCAGGTTGCCGACGGCCTCTTGAAAAAACTGGGCGTACGGCCACGCCTTTTGAAAAGCGGATACGAGCTGCTCGACGCCCTCAATCTGGAAAGCGGAAATCCGGACGAGAGCCACATTATTTTCATGGACCATCAGATGCCGGGCATGGACGGAATCGAGACGCTCGAAAAAATCCGCGCGGCCGAGTCTGCCGCTGGCGCAGTTGCCGGCGAGTCTAACGTAGCCGGCGCAGTTACCGGCGAGCCTAACGTAGCCGGCCAAGTTGTAGCCGGGCCGCACCGCACCATTATCGCGCTCAGTGCCAACGCCGTTAACGGAGCGCGCGAGATGTTCCTGCAAAAAGGCTTCGACGACTTCGTAGCCAAGCCGGTTCAGGGCAAGGATTTTGCGGCCGCCCTTGCAAAATGGCTTCCGAAAGAACTTCTCGTAACTTCTGCCGAATCTTCACAATCTTCACAATCTTCACAGGCGGCCGATCAGACCGGCAATTTGCAATCCGGCGTTCCGGCCGATTTGCCTGCCGATTTTCCGGCCCTGAGCGCTGAGCAAATCGACGTGAAAACTGCCGTTGAGAACGCCGGCGGCTTTGAGAACTGGCTTGGCGTAACCAAGACTTTTGCGCGCCTCATCAAAAAGAACGCGGACGACATCCACTTCAGTCTGTCGTGCGGCGACTGGAAAAACTACACGATTCTCGTGCACGCGCTCAAAAGCAGCGCCCGGATTATCGGAGCAGATTCGCTTTCGGAAAAATGCGCAAAACTCGAGGCGCTCGGAAATGAAATTCAGGGCGTGGGAGATGCCCACGAGGGAAACGCCGCTGACGGTCTGGCCGAAAACATCAACGCCGGCACAAAAACCATGCTCGACCTTTACCGAAGTTACGAGGACATCCTGAAAGACGTCGCTAAATACGGCGAAGTTTCAGAAGCCGACAAAACCGAACTCGACGAAGGCGAACTTGAATTTTTCAAGGACCAGATTCTTTTTGCAGCCGATTCGTGCGACCTCGACACCATCGAAACTTACTTTGACCAGCTCGAAAAAAAGAAGCTCCCGGAGCAAGTTCAGGGCAAAATCAACGAATTGAAATCAGCAATCGACAACATCGATTTTGATGAAATCCGAAAAATTGCGGGCGAGTTTTAGCAGATTTCGAACATTTTTTATCGCGCCGCAGATTCGTTTTAAAAGCTTTCAGGCCCGTTTTAAAAGCCCATCAACATGCTCAAATAACTTGTAAAATCGAAATTATTCTTATATACTATCTCTGAATGTTTTCTTAAAAACTTTCGGAGGAAGTTAAAAATGTTTACTACGTGTCTAGATTTGGAAGGCGTTTTGGTACCGGAAATTTGGATTGCCTTTTCTGAAAAAACCGGCATTCCAGAATTCAAAAAAACAACCCGAGATGAACCTGATTACAACAAGCTGATGAACTATCGAATCGATTTGTTGAAGAAACACAATCTGGGCCTCAAAGAAATTCAGGACGTAATCGCACAGATTAAACCGCTCGACGGCGCCAAAGAATTTCTTGATGAGCTTAGGACTCTGACACAGGTAATCATTCTTAGCGACACTTTTACACAGTTCGCTCTGCCTTTGATGAAGCAGCTCGGCATGCCTACAATTTTCTGCAACGAGCTTGAAGTCGATGCAAACGGATTCATCACAGGATTCAAGATGCGACAGGAAAACGGAAAGTTCCATGCGACAAAAGCCCTTCAGTCCATTGGATACAAGGTAATAGCAAGCGGAGATTCCTTTAACGACCTTGCTATGATTAAGCAGGCCGACCACGGATTCCTTTTCCGTTCGACTGAAAAAATCATTGCTGATAACCCAACAGTAAAAGCCTTTACAGAATACAGTGAACTTCTTGGTGAAATCAAAAAAATAATTAAATAAAAATGAGGAAATTTATGAAAGGAACAGTTAAAAAATTTTTGGCCTTTTTATTTTGCACTCTATTTGCCACTCTCGCTTTTGCTCAGTCAGCAGACTTCATATCTGAAGTAATTGCTACGCAAAAAATAACTTATGGCCAGGCTGCTTACTTTATCTGCTGTGACTACGGATACATTGATGAGGCCGCTGATGAAAGTTCTGCCGTATCAGCTTTGGAAGAAAACTTCCCGAACATGATCAACAAGTTGAAGATTCAGCAGGTTGATAAGGAACTAACCGTAAAAGAATTTTCTTTTATGTGCTGTCAGGCTTGGGACATCAAATCAAGCTTGATGTATATGATTTTCCAGAATCAGCGATATGCTTTCAAACAGATGAAGGCAAAGGGATATTTCGCTGCAAACACAAACCCAAATGCTACCCTTGATGGACGCAAAGTTCTTTATATCATAAGCGACTTTGCCGGTGACAAAAAAGTTGAAAAGAAACCTGCCAAGGCTCCTATTTCAGCCGATTTTATGATAAGCCGCTAAAATCAATTAAAAAAGGACGACAAAAATGAAAAAGGTAATATCAATTTTAACTAGTTTGATTTTTGTCGTCCTTTTTTAATTGATTTTAGCGGCTTATCATAAAATCGGCTGAAATAGGAGCCTTGGCAGGTTTCTTTTCAA
>JAILRX010000043.1 GCA_024697985.1 Treponemataceae bacterium
CAGGCAGCGTACTTTCTATCCTCAACGAAGATTACAAGACTGTCATGGCAGAATACAAATCCTACTCAATCCTCATCGGAAAAACCGTCCAGGTCCATCCGATTATCGATGACGAAGCAAGCGCATATCCAGCCAAGGTCATCGACATAGACGAAAACGCCGCCCTGGTCGTAGAACTACCGGACGGCACTCAAAAAATACTATCCTCGGGTGAAGTTTCAATTCACTCCTCATCACTCAACTGTAACTGATTTTGCCAGGTTTCTTGGCTTATCAGGATCGTTTCCTCTTGAAACAGAACAGTAATAGGCAAAAAGCTGAGCTGGAATAACTGAAAGCATGCTTTCAAGATAGAAATCAGTTTTCGGAATTGAAATCACGCTGTCGCAGCTTTCATTGAAAATGCCTGTATCATCATTTGTGATAACCATGGTTGCAGCACCACGGCTTTTAACTTCGATGATGTTCGAAATCAACTTTTCGTAGAGCGCTTCTTCAGTTGCAATAGCGATGACGAGCGTGTTTTTATCAACGAGGGCAATCGGGCCGTGCTTGAGCTCGCCTGCAGCAAAGGCTTCGCAGTGCATGTAACTTACTTCTTTTAACTTGAGCGCGCTTTCCAAAGAGTTTGCGCTGTCAAACTGACGGCCGATATAAAAAATCTTTTCTTTGTTGAACTGCATTGAAGCAAATTTCTGAATTTCAGTCTGATTGTCCAAAATTGTCTGAGCTTTTTTCGAGACAGCCTGGAGCGCATCAAGGACTTTCCTGTATTCATCTTTATCAATTTCGCCCCTGATGAAGCCGAACTGGATGGCCAGCATGTAAAGGCACATCAGCTGAGTGGTGTAGGCCTTTGTTGAGGCAACTGCAATTTCAGGGCCGGCAAGAGTATAGATTACGTAGTCGCTTTCACGGCTGACTGTCGAACCGACGCAGTTTGTGATTGCGATGATTTTGGCGCCTTTTGATTTTGCAAGTCTGAGGGCGGCGAGCGTATCAGCGGTTTCACCAGACTGTGAAACAACGATGAAAACGTCGTTTTTGTCCAGAATCGGGTCGCGGTAACGGAATTCGCTTGCGACATCAACTACGGTTGGAATTCGTGCGAATTTTTCGAAGGTGTATTTTCCGACCATTCCGGCATGATATGCTGTTCCGCAGGCGGTAATTACGATTCGCTTTGCGTTGTGAATCATCGAGTTGAATTCTTCCGGATTGATTTCCTGGCTGAAGGTAAGTCCGCCGTCCTTGATGTGGGCAGCGAGCGTGTCGTGCAGGGCTTTTGGCTGCTCGAAGATTTCCTTGAGCATGAAGTGTGCGTATCCGCCTTTTTCAGCTGAGCTCAAATCCCAGTCAACGTGGAAAGACTTTCGGATGATTTTTTCACCGTCGCCGTTGTAAGAATCGACGTGGTCGCAGTAAAGAACGGCCATTTCGTCCTGTTCCAAAAACAGTACGTCGCGGGTGTATTCCAGAACGGCCGGAACGTCACTTGCGATGAAATTTTCGTTCTGTCCGAGTCCGACGATAAGAGGGCTTTCCTTTCTGACGCAGATAAGCCGGTCCGGATAATCCTTGCAGATTACGCCGAGCGCGTATGAACCGACAAGTTTCTGTCTTGCGCACTGAACTGATTTGAAAATATCACCTTTTGAAGGACTGTCTTCCTGAGTGTAAAAATAGTTCAAAAGATGCGCGATGACTTCTGTATCTGTCTGGCTTTTGAAAACGACTCCCTTTGCCTGGAGCCAAGCCTTGAGTTCAGCATAGTTTTCGATGATTCCGTTGTGGACGATTGCGATAGTCCCTGAAACATTTGTGTGCGGATGGGCGTTCAGGTCGCTAGGTTCTCCGTGCGTTGCCCATCTTGTATGACCGATTCCGACGTTTCCGTTGATGGCATTTCTAACGAGCTCATTCTCGATTTTTTCCTCGAGGAACTTGATGGCGCCCTTGCATTTTCTGACGATGATTGATTCATCGCTGTCTGCGACTGAGTTGATGACTGCGATTCCTGCTGAATCGTAACCCCTGTATTCAAGTTTTTTAAGCGAATTTATCAAGACAGGTGTCGCTTCTTTTTCACCTACATAACCTACGATACCACACATAGAAACAGAATAACATAGTGAAAATCGAAAGTCTATAATTTTTACGAAAAATCAAAAATCTTGCGGGATATGTATTTTCTATTTATAATGAAATTATGGAATACAGAAAGTTCGGAAACGAAATAGCCCTCAGGTTGGACAAGGGAGATGAAATCACACAAAGCATCCGTGAAGTTGCCGAAAAAGAAAACATCACTTTGGCACGGATCAATGGAATTGGCGGAACGGATAATTTCACTATCGGCGTTTTCGACATGGATAAAAAAGATTACAACAGGTCGACTTTTACAGGCACTCATGAAATCACAAATCTGACCGGAAACATCAACACAATGGATGGAAAACTCTACACTCACATCCACATGGAATGTGCCGGAAAAGATGGAGTCGTTGTTGGTGGACATCTTCTGCATTGCAAAATATCGCTTACTGCCGAAATTTTTATTACTGTAATTGATGGCAGGGTTGATAGAAAACGGGATGAAAAACTTCAGATAAATAAATGGAATTTCTAAAACAAAAATTAGGAGAATTTTAAAATGATCGGAACATTTTGGTCTTTGGTACCGGCAATCATCGCGATTGTACTGGCGTTACTTACAAAGGAAGTTTATTCCTCACTTTTCGTAGGAATTTTGATAGGAGCTGTTTTTTATGCGGCTTCTGCTGTCGGTGGATTTACCTTCGCAGGTTTTTCAACCCATCTGTTTCAGGATGGACTGATTGCCCAGCTTTCAGATTCCTACAACGTTGGAATCTTGGTTTTCCTCGTAGTTCTTGGAATCATGGTTTCATTGATGAACAAGGCCGGCGGTTCAGCTGCCTTCGGTCGATGGGCTAAAAAACACATCAAGACAAAGGTTGGCGCTCAGTGTGCTACAATTCTTCTTGGTGTCTTGATTTTTATCGATGACTATTTCAACTGCCTTACCGTAGGTTCTGTAATGAAGCCTGTTACCGATAAATACGGAGTTTCAAAAGAAAAGCTCGCATATCTTATCGACGCAACAGCCGCTCCTGTCTGTATCATAGCCCCTATCAGTTCATGGGCTGCCGCAGTTTCCGGCTTCGTAACTGAAGGTGAAAACGGAATCGCACTTTTCTGCAAGGCAATTCCTTTCAACTTTTATGCTCTTTTCACATTGATAATGATGTTTGCCATGGTTTTCATGAAATTTGAATACGGAACGATGAGCAAATATGAAAAAGCACTCGACATGATGAGCGATATCGAAAGAAAATCACTCGAAAACGAAGAAGTCGAAGGAAATGCAAAGGGAATGGTAATTGATTTGGTTTTACCTGTTGCCCTGCTGATAATTTTCTGTACACTCGGAATGATTTATTCAGGCGGATT
>JAILRX010000050.1 GCA_024697985.1 Treponemataceae bacterium
TCGATTCCTGTTTTTGTTCCTACGTATAGCCATCCGTTAGAGCCGTCTGAATAGTAGGCAAGAGAATATGGTGTTGCGCTGTCTATTGTAATGCCTGTCCAGCTTGCACCATCATCAGTTGTGTAATAGATGCAGTCTTCAACCATGTGATATGCGATTGCATCCCTGTTTGAAGCTAAAAGTACGTCGTTTGAAACGATTGTCGTGCCACTGGCAAGATATACGGCTTTTACCGGGATATAGGTGCTGGCACTTGTCAAATCAGGAGCTCTGACTTCGTCTGCAACTTCTGTCGAACCGAGTGTTGCGCCTGAAAGTTCAAGAAGAACTCCGCTGTCTGTGCTTGCGAAGGCCCGTCTTACACTTGATCCGTATGGTGCTTCGTTATCAAAAATCGTACAGATGTCGCTTCTGTTGTGGGCGATTTCTGTCCATGCCAAAGTTGCTCCGATTGCGCTGTAATAGATTTTGTCATTGCTTGTGAAGGCGTAAAGATAGCCGTCAATGCTTGCAAGTCTTATGACAGTGTTGGCTGTATCATTGTCGCCTGTAACACCTACGACGGCTGAAGGCAGTACAGATACTGTCCATCCGCGTTCTGCAGTTGCAGTTTTCTGATAGATATTTCCGTTGCAGGCATAAAGATAATCGCCGCCTTCAACGATGGAATAAACGTTTCCTGTTACGACAGGATCATCAAGTTCAACTTCCTTTGTAATGTTGTAGAAAATTGGTTTGTACCCGTCTGTTTCTCCGCTGCATGAAAAGAACACTGCGCAGAGTGCCAAAACTAATCCGATTATTGTTACGTTTATAATATTTCGTTTCATCACTTTCTCCAAAAACTACAGATGGTATCGTGCGGAAAGACCAGGTGTGAGTATATAGCCGGTATAGTTGTACTCAGGATTTGTATACCATTGCGGTATGATTGCAAATCCACATGATGCACCGACTGACCATTCAGGATTAATTCTATAATAGAAGCCGATTTCAGGCTTGATGTACAATCCGAAGTAAAAGTTGCTTGAGTGATGCTCGAAAGCTCCTCCTACACCGATAAAGAGTGGAATTTCAAATCTCCAGACTTCGAGCTGGAAGAAGGCCTGCGCAAGAATCGGGATAGTATAAAAAATCTTCTGTCCTAAAGTCGGGTTGTAGCTGAACGAAACTGTTCCGCCAAGACCGAACCATTTTGTGAAAAGGTAGCAGATCCCTAAATCAAGGTCCATTCCGAATTTGAGCTGTTCTGGCATAATCGGAACAGCGCCGTTTATATTGAGTTTAATGAACATATCTCCGCTTTGATTCATCTGGAATACGTAGTTGTCATCAGTTTTGATTTCAGGAGCATTGTTTTCCTGGGCATAGGACATCGAGCAGAGAATCAAAAGTGATGCCAGTGCTAATAAAGTTTTTTTCATAGTTTCTCCATATTGTTGGAACGATAGATAAAAAAATCGATTTTCATTATACTTGGTTTTAGTGTTTTAATCTATAATGTTAAACACGACAAAAATATCTAAGTTACAGACTGAAAAGGAATAAATATGAGCGCACAGATTATTGATGGAAAAGCAGTTGCAGCAAGTGTCCGAGGAGATGTTGCAAAAAAAGTTGCAGAACTTAAGACAAAGGGAATTACGCCTTGCCTTGCCGTTATTCTGGTAGGCGAAAATCCGGCCAGCGTTTCTTACGTTACCGGAAAACAGAAGGCTCTCGCTGAAGTCGGAATGGCTGACAGATCCCTTCATCTTCCTGAAAACACAAGCGAAGAAGAGCTTTTGAAGATAATTGATGACTTAAACAAGGACGACAGCGTACACGGAATCCTCGTACAGCTTCCTCTTCCAAAACATATTGATGAAGACAAGGTCATCATGGCCATCAGACCTGAAAAGGACGTGGATGGTTTCCACCCTGTAAACGTTGGAAACATGATGATTGGCAGACCTGCATTTTTGCCTTGCACGCCGCACGGAATCATCAAGCTTTTGGAAACGACCGGAATCGAAACAAGCGGTAAGCACGCAGTCGTAATCGGACGAAGCAACATCGTCGGAAAGCCGGTTTCAATCCTTCTTGCCCGACGTGAGACAAACTGTACGGTCACAATCTGCCACACAGGCACAAAAAACATGGCTGAAATCACACGACAGGCTGATATCCTTGTCGTAGCAAGCGGCCATCCACATACATTGACAGGCGACATGGTAAAAGACGGTGCCGTAATCATTGATGTCGGCGTAAACCGAATCCCGGATTCCTCTAAAAAAAGCGGTTTCCGTCTTATCGGCGACTGCGATTTTGACGACCTGGTTGAAAAGGCTTCCTTCATCACGCCGGTTCCAGGCGGAGTTGGTCCTATGACGATCGCCATGCTGATGTTCAATACTTTGGAAAGCGCAGAAAGAACACTCAAATAATCAACAATACAGCAATGCGAGACATTCAAAACGAAAACGATATACGAAATATTCCTCTCCAAAAAGTCGGCGTCAAGAACGTAAAGTACCCGATAGTCGTGCTCGACAAGGTTCACGGCAAGCAGCAGACTTCTGCTACGGTCGACCTCTTTGTGAATCTTCCGCACAATTACAAGGGAACTCACATGAGTCGCTTCATCGAAGTTTTCCATAAATATCATCAGAATCTTTCGATGACACATTTTTTGGAAATGCTTGATGAAATGCGCAAAAAACTGAATGCGGAAAAATCTTTCTGTTCGATTACGTTCCCGTACTTTATCGAAAAAAAGGCTCCGGTTTCAGAAAGTCCTGCGGTAATGCAGTACGTATGTTCATACGAAGCCTGTTCGAGCGAGGATGGTTCTGATTTTTACGTTACGATTGAAGTCCCGATTGCAACCCTCTGTCCTTGCTCCAAGGCAATCAGCGAGTACGGGGCTCATAATCAGCGCGGCTTAGTCAAAGTAAAAGTCCTCTACACCGAATTTTTCTGGATTGAGGACGTGATTTCGATGATTGAAAGCTGTGCTTCAACTCCGCTTTATTCGCTTTTGAAGCGTAAGGATGAAAAATACGTGACCGAATATGCGTACGACAACCCGCGTTTTGTAGAAGACGTTGTTCGCGAAGTTTACCTTGGTCTTGATAAGATGAACTTTTCGTATTTCAGCGTTGAAGCCGAAACAGAAGAAAGCATCCATAACCACAACGCCTATGCCTTTACGGAGAAAACCAGATGAAATATTTTTTTGAAACCTACGGCTGCCAGATGAACAAGGCAGAAAGTGCCAGTGCCGAGCAAAAGCTTATCGCACGAGGCTGGCAGGAAAGTGAAAGTGCAGAAGACGCTGACCTCATTTTGATAAACACATGCTCAGTGCGTGCAACTGCAGAAAGCCGCATCCACGGAAGACTTGGTGCTTATACGGCATTGCGACGCGAAGGCAAAAAGAAGTTTACCCTCATCGTAATGGGCTGCATGGCTCAGCGTCTCATGGACGGCCTTAAAAAGCAGTTTCCTGTTGTCGATTACGTCGTAGGCAACTTTCAGAAAAAGTTTTTTGACGAAATTTTTGAGGCAGTCGAGCAGGGCCGTCATCTGGACGAACTTGAAGAAACTCCGGTTTATACCTTTGATTCAGTTTCCTACGAAAAGGGCTCTTTTTCTGCCTTCGTTCCTATCATGCACGGATGCAACAATTTCTGTACTTACTGCATCGTTCCTTACGTTCGCGGTCGGGAAATCAGTCGAAATCCGCAGGAAGTGCTTGCAGAACTGGACCAGCTGAACCAGCACGGCGTAAAGGAAATTACGGTTTTAGGACAGAACGTAAATTCCTATTGCTGGAACCTCAAGGAAAATGTTTCTGAAGTAAGCACACAGGTTTTGGATAAACTTAAAAAAGACTCTTCTCTCAAGGCTTCTGACTACATGTTTTTTCCTCAGCTTCTGGAACTGATAGCAGACCATCTTAGAAAGACACAGTCTTCGATTGGCTGGGTTCGTTTTATGTCGAGCCATCCGAAGGATCTTTCTGACGACCTTATTGATGTGATTGCACGCGAAGAGGTGGTTTGCCGACACATCCATCTGCCGGTTCAGCACGGCTCTACTGCAGTTCTTAAAAGAATGAACCGCGTATACACACGGGAACATTATCTTGAGCTGGTAAAAAAGATTCGAAAAGCCATTCCGAACGTTTCGCTTACGTCGGACATCCTTTTGGGATTTCCTGGTGAAACCGAAGAAGATTTTGAACAGACCGTTGATTTGATGAAAGAAGTCGGATACGAAACGGCATATATGTACTATTATAATCCACGTGAAGGAACTCCGGCCGCATCATATCCTGACCAGATTCCTGTTGAAACGAAAAAAGCCCGCCTGCAAAAAATCATCGACCTGCAGCAGGAAATAACAAAGGTTGAGATGAAAAAGCAGCTGGGTACTACGGTAAAGGCTTTGGTCGAAGGCGTTTCGCACAATGACGAAAACGAGTTGATTGCTCGTACAGAGCGGGATGAGCGGGTTGTTTTTGCCGCCGATAAAAAACTCATCGGGCAGTTCGTTAAGGTCAATCTTGATGAACTTAGCGGCATCACTTTCCGGGGCACACTGCAGGAAACTTGCTAGCAAAAAAACTTCGTGATAGAATAAATTTATGGCAAAATTGATATTGTTTATAGTAATTGTTGTTCTCGCAATATTTTTTATCGGATTTAACGTTCAGAACGTCTGTTCAATTTCACTTGTTTTCCA
>JAILRX010000055.1 GCA_024697985.1 Treponemataceae bacterium
GCTGATGTACCATTCGCAGTTCAAGAGTTCTTCGTGGTATACGGCATTTGTTCCGATGATTCTGTAGAAAAGACCCTTCTTGTAAGCTTCGTTAAACTGCTCGATTGCGTTTCCTGTAAAGAAAGGAAGGCTGATTGCAGCAATAACTTTTGTAGCTCCCTGTTCCTTGAGGAATTCCATTGCCTTGAGCAATGTTCCACCAGTTCCGAGCATATCATCAGCAAGGAAGGCAACCTTGTCTTTTACGTCGCCAAGAATCTTAACTGATTTGATGTTTGTAGCTTTAGCGTTCTGTGTAACGATTGAGTAGTCCCTTTCCTTGTAAATCATGGCCAAAGGTCGTTTCAATCCAGTTGCATAGAACTTGTTTCTGTCTACGGCGCCTGTATCAGGAGAAACAACTACGAGGTCGTCTCCGTTTGGACTCAAGTCGATGAGGTTTGAAAGTTCTCTGATTATCTGATAGCTTCCGTGAAGATTTTCAAGATTTGTTGTGCTGAAAGCGTTTTCAATTTCTCGTGAGTGGATGTCGAGAGTGATGATTCGCTTTACACCCATGTTTTCATAGATGTGTCCAAGAAGACTTGCTGTAAGTCCTTCCCGGCCCTTTTTCTTGTGCTGGCGGCTGTATGGGTAAACAGGCAAAACCAAAGTGATGTCTCTTGCTCCAGCCTGGCGAACTGCATCGATTGTAACGAGAAGGCTCATTACGTGGTCGTTTACAGAAAGTGCCATTTTATTTTTTCCACCATTCAATTCGATGATCTGATGGTTTTCTACATCCTGAACGATGAAAATATCTTTTCCTCGGATGCATTCTTTGATTTCGGTTTTGAATTCGCCGTTCATGAAGTAGGTGAATTCTGCGTTAACCAAAAAATCTGGTGATCGGTAGTTATCAACGCTTCCCTTGATGCAAAGTTCTGATGTTTTCATGTCGTTGAAAAGATTTGCCTGTCGGACAAAAGCGTCTTTATCCATGTCATATCGCTTTGAAATGACATCGCGTTTAAGATTGAATCGGTGCTTGTACATGTGACGAAGATGTGCATCGATCTCTTTAGCAAAAGCTTGTCCGCCTGGACAGGCTACAATACCAAGATTTGTTGGTTCACTGTAGGGCATAAAACTTCCTCATTATTTAACGGTGGAAATCCTGCATCAAGTGCCGCTTCTCACCGTTTAGAATCGTCTAGAGTTTATCATTTTGACCTTTAAAAGTAAAGCAAGGAAGGCCCATCAGCGTTCAAAGCCACATCAATGTAAGAAAATTAAAATAAAAATTTTTCTTCAAAACAGTTGCCCTTATCGGCAATTATGGTCTATACTTCCAGTTACCCAATTAATCGGTAGGGGCTGACTTAAGACTTTCAGTTTCGTCAGTCCTTGGGAACTTTCTTTATAAGACAGTTCCAGTTTATTTTCCCTTAAACGGAGAAAAATAGATGTTAGATGAAGTAGGCAACGCTGCCACCAACCGGTTTTACATTGAACGTCAGAATGAAACTGAGTCCAATGCTCGTAGTTATCCCCGAAAATTTCCATTTGCACTAAAAAGTGCTAAAGGCTCATGGCTTACAGATGTAGAAGGTAATAAATACCTCGATTTTCTGTGTGGTGCGGGAACTTTGGCTCTTGGTCATAACGATCCAGAGATAAATTCAGCATTTATCGAGATGATAAATTCGGATGCTCCACTCCATACTTTGGATTTGACGACTCCTACTAAGGACGAATTCGTCCATACTCTTTTTAACCTTTTACCAGGTGAATTAAAAAATAATGCAAAAGTTCAGTTCTGTTCTCCTTGTGGAACAGATGCAACTGATGCCGCAATAAAACTCTGTAAAACTGCTACCGGCCGAAGTGGTGTAATTGCCTTCAGCGGTGCTTTCCATGGAATGGGACATGGTGCCCTTTCATGTACAGGTAACCTCGCTGATAAGGAACGTGTTCATGCGCTCATGCCGGAAGTCTATCATTTCCCATATCCTTATGATTACCGTGATCCATTCGGACTCGGTGGGGAAATGGGCGTAAAGGCTTGCTGTAACTATTTTGAGCGAACGCTCAAAGATCCTGAAAGCGGAATGCCAAAACCAGCCTGCGTTATCCTTGAAGCAATTCAGGGCGAAGGCGGTGTAATTCCTGCTCCAGTTGAATTCTTGCAGACAATCCGACGTGTTACTAAAGAACTCGACATTCCATTGATTATTGATGAAATTCAGGCAGGAATCGGCCGAAGCGGAAAATTCTTCGCTTTCGAATATGCTGATATCGTACCGGACGTAATTCTTTGCTCAAAGGCAATCGGTGGAAGTCTTCCTATGGCTGTTGTTGTTTACAACAAAAAACTTGATGTCTGGGGACCTGCTGCCCACACCGGAACTTTCCGTGGAAATCAGCTTGCAATGAAAGGCGGAATCGTCGTAATGAAACGAGTTTCAGATCCTGCCTTTTTGGCTGATGTCCGAAAGAAGGGCGATTA
>JAILRX010000124.1 GCA_024697985.1 Treponemataceae bacterium
TAAGATTTTGAACACATTGATTGACCAGCTCGTATCTCTCCAGACAAACAAGACAAAACCAGAAATGCCTACAGATCTGAGCGATGAACAGGTTGATTCACTTATCAAGGATTATCAGAATAAAATCGAAATGGCATTGTCTCAGGCCAAGAACAATCCTTTCGCCTTTGGCGGTGCTTCAGGATTGCCAACCGGCATCGTACTGAACGCCTCAGTCTAGTGCGCACAATTTGCGGCGCGCACATGGCGCCTAAAAGACTGCTTTTACTCCCGCTTTATATTTATTTCCACGGTCAAATTCATTGTTGAACATGCCGAACGAGGTTGCGCCCGGCGAGAAAACCACAGGGATTTCTTTGTCTTCGCTTTCCAGAACTTCAAGATAAGGCTTTAAGTTTGAAAAAAGCTCATCAAGGTTCTTGTTCGGCTTTTCGTAGGCAACACCTTTTTGGTCTATTAAAGGCAGCAGTTTGTCTGTTCCAGTTCCTGAAAGCAGGAAAAGTTTTCTTGCAAGATTTGCTTTTTCTGCAAAACAGTGGAAGTCCAGTTCCTTGTCCGTGCCACCGCAAACCATTACAGGCTTAACGCCGAATGATTCCATTGCTGCAACTGCGGCTTCCGGTACCGTTGCTGCCGAGTCATTAAAAAACTTAAATGTAATTCCGTTCTGGTTTTTCCATTCGTGGAAGAATTCAAGCCGGTGAGGTACACCTGGGAATTTTTCAAGTGCAACTTTTATATCTTCAGCCTTGCATCCAAAAAGGCGCAAAACAAGTGCTGCATTAAGGATGTTTTCCCTCATGTGTCTTCCAGGTACGGCAAGTTTGTCCAAAACAAGTTCTGATTTTTCTTCACCCGGTATCTGAAGCCAGCCTTCGCTTTTTTCGTTGAGCCAGCATCCGTTTTTGCTAGGTTTGTGGTCCGAATAGCGCAGCACGAAGCCTTTGCTTTCGCTTGCAAAAAGGTCTCCCCATTTGTCGTCGCAGGTAAAAATCGAAAAGTCATTTTCATCCTGATCTGCATAAATCAGTTTTTTATCAGCGACGTAATTTTCCATGTTGCCGTACCAGTTCTGATGGTCCGGAACGATTTTGGTGATAACTGCAACTTTTGGTTTAAGAAGTTTTCTACCACGAAGGTCAGAAAGCTGCCAGCTCGAAAGTTCGAGTACGACAGGCGTATTTTCGTTTGTCTGTTCGAGGAAGGTAAGTGGACTTACCGTGATGTTTCCGCCAAGAAAAGAAGTGAAACCAAGGTTTGAAAGTCCGTAATGGATGGCACTTACCGTGCTGCTTTTTCCCTTGCTTCCGGTAACTGCAATTATCGGGGCCTTTGTAAAGTGAAGGAAAATCGAAAGGTCAGTTTCAATGGCCTTAGCTGCGGCAAGATATTTATTTCCGGCATATTTTACGCCAGGATTTTTTATAACGACATCAGCATTTTCAAAGTCAGAAAGTTCGTGGCGTCCGAGGACATAGCGGATTTTGCTCGAATCAATTGATTTGTCTTCTGAAAGAGACTTGATTGTAGGTGCAAGCTGCTCTTCGCTTTTCATATCGGTGATTGTGATTTCAGCACCGTATTTTGAAAGAAAGCGGACAACGGCTTCGCCTCCGCCGTTCAAGCCAAGTCCCATGACGGTAACTTTTTTGCCCTTGATATCTTCGAGGGTTTCGAAAGCTCTTTTTTCAGAATAACTGTGGGCAAACGGATTTTCTGTTTCTGACATTTTTACTCCAATGTTGAATTATCGGCTTGTCTGAAGCTGTGCGTGCTGCTCGTGCTTTTCAACTGCAAGATTAATCAATTCTTCAATCAAATCCTTGTATTTCAAGCCGCCGTTTTCGCACATTTTAGGAAACATACTGATTGAGGTAAAACCAGGCATCGTGTTGATTTCGTTCAGCATGACCCGTCCATTTTCCTTGTCGATGAAAAAGTCGATTCTGCTCAAGCCCGAAGCATCAACTGCAACATAAGCTTTTTTTGCAAGATCCTGAATCTGTGCGATTGTTTCGTCATCAACCGGAGCAGGAATCAAAAGTTCTGCACCGTCAGGATCGTTGTATTTTGCATCATAATCGTAGAATTCGTGTTTAGGAGCGATTTCGCCCGGAACAAAGGCTTTTGGAATTGCATTTCCCATCACGCTGCATTCAACTTCGCGTGCCTTGATAAAGTCTTCGATAAGGATTTTGTCGTCCCATTTGAAGGCTTCTGTAAGTGATGCCTTGAGTTCTGCAGCATTTGCGGCTTTTGTTGCACCGACTGAGCTTCCTGCACAGCATGGTTTGACAAAAACAGGGTAGTGGAATTTAGCTTCGATTTCGCCAATCAGTTTCTTGAAGGCCGGATCATTTTGTACCTGATATTTTCTGGCACAGATGTATGGAACGATAGGGAGTCCTGAGTGTTCCCAAATCTGTTTTGTCTTTTCTTTATCCATTGTGAGGGCACTTGCCATTGTCGTGCAGCCGACATAAGGAATTTCTGCCATTTCGAGAAGTCCCTGAACCGTACCGTCTTCGCCGTTAGTTCCGTGAAGAACAGGGAAAACAACTTCTGTGTAAAGGTTTACATAACCGCTATAGTTTCTGACTTGTAATCCGTTCTTTTTTCCGCCGCCCGGAAGAATTGAAACTGGAAATTCTTTTTTGATTTCAAGGACTGCTTTTTCATCATCCTTGATTCTTTCCAATTCGCTTTGATCCTGCCAGTACCATTTGCCGTCCTTGTCGATTCCGATCAAGTTTATGAAATATTTGCTGGTATCTATATTGCGGGCTACGTAAGATGCTGAAATGAGGGAAATCTCATGCTCGCTTGATTTTCCGCCATAAAGGATTGTTATTTTCATTTTTCCACTCCCAAGATTACTTATCTTGGATTTTATCACAATGGAAAAATTGTTACAATGTGAAACCCATTTCTTTAAGAGCGGACTTAGCTTCTGCAATTTCGTCGTAAGGCATCGTGTAATCCTTGTAGATTATCGAATTTTCATGACTCTTACCAAGCAGCAAAACGATGTCGTCTTTTTTAGCCATCTTGAAGCATTCTCGGATTGCTTTTTTTCTGTCTGGAATGATGAAAAGCCTTTCTCCGCGTACCAGAGCCTTGCCTTCGCTGTCGACACAGCCGGCGGCGATATCTTCCAAAAGCTTTTCTGGAACTTCTCCTCGAGGATCTTCGTCAGCAAGGAAAACGATGTCGCACCACTTGCTTGCGATTGCGCCCTGAACAGGCCTTTTCTGAGTGTCACGCTCGCCGCCGCTTCCGAACAGGCAGAACATGCGGCCCTTGCATCGGCTCCTTATCGGCGGGAAAATCGTTTCAAAGCTGGACGGCGTGTGCGCGTAGTCCACAATAACCTCGAAAGGCTGTCCGCAGTCAATCGGAGTCATTCGTCCCTTTATTCCGATGAGTTTTTCTGTCATCGGCTTTGTGTCTGTCGCATTTATCCCAAGTATTCCTGCGACTGCAAGAATTGCCGTGGTGATGTTATAGGCATTGAAAGCTCCGGCCACAGGGGATGTAAATTTGCCCAGCGTGTCGAGATCAAAACTTACGTGTGAAATATCTGATTCAATGTTCTTGATGTTTATCTGTTTTACGTTTGCAAGCACGCTTGAGTTTCCGCGAGTCGTGTAGCCGAAAACCTGTTTTGTTGTGACGCCTGCAAAATAGTCAGCGCTTTTATCATCCAGATTTACGATGCCAAAACTTGGAACTGAAATTTCTGTTCCGTTGATGGTCTTTAAGTGATCATGCTTTTCAACCGCACGGAAAAGATTTGCCTTGTCAAATCTGTACTGTTCCCAGGTTCCGTGGAATTCCAGATGTTC
>JAILRX010000131.1 GCA_024697985.1 Treponemataceae bacterium
CTTTTCCTGTAACTGTAGTTACCGATTCTCCATTTAATCCTACACCAATGTTTTGAGCATATCTAACAACCAAACCCTGCTGAGCTTCTTTAAAATCTGGCAAGTCAAATTTTGATCCTACATTAAAATAGATGAAGTTTCTTGCATTAAGTTTGTTGTCAACGACTGTTTTTGTGTAATTATCAGCATCTGTATAATCGTATGATTCTGTGTAAGTTACACCTGATGTTCCAGTGTAGTTGTATCTGTCGTAGTAGAATTTTGCAAATGGCTTAATTGTTGAGTCTTTAACATCAAATGTTAATCCGCCCCATTCCAATGTTACCTTGTAGAATGATTTATCAACGTTTTCCAATTCATAGCTTTCGCCAGAAACATCATTTTCTTTTGTGATACTTGAATTGACTTCAGCGCTAAGTTTGAATCCCATGTCAGCAATTCCAAGTAAAACTGACATTTCATTTGTACCGGTCTTTGTGTTTTCATAAGCATCGCCTGTTGCTGTGCCTGTGAAATCCCACAAGATACCATCGTAGTAAAGTCCGAGATAGAAGTCTTCAAACTTCTGACCGTAACCTACATTCACGCCATTTGTTGAAAGCTGTGAAAATGCTAAGAAATCCTGGAAGGAAACCGACTTGTAGTCAATAACATCGCAGTACATGTCGATGTCATTACTGATTGTTGTAGCAGTTACTTGATTAGTGAGTGAAGCTTGTGCAAGAAGAGCAGTTGAAACCAAGCATAAAGACAACAATGAAACGAAACTTTTTTTCATTTTGTTCTCCATACTTTTTTGAAAAAACTTTTAGAATATTTCCGTTTAAAACGGATTTTACAATTGTAACCGATTTTAGAAACAAGTGCAAGTGAGAAAATTTTTTAGTGGGATTAGAGCCCTCAGTTGAGGGCACTTTACTAGAAAGCGTCAGTCTGCGGTGTTTTCGTCAGTTGATGGATCGTCGTTAGCAGGTGCGTCGTTATTTGCAGGCTCGTCCTTAGCAGGCTCGTCGTTTGCGGACTTGTCGGCGTTCTCAGATTCTGATTTACCTTCCTGAGCTTCGATCATCAATTTTTCGCATCTTTTTGCGTTATCAACAATTTCGTAGAATTCTTTTCCGTCCATTGTTTCGATTTCAAGAAGCCGTTTTGCGATGTATTCGAGAAGATCTTTGTGGCTTTCCAAAATCGACAAAACATGCTGGTATCGTTCATCCATAACGCGGGCAATTTCTTCATCAATGAATTTCTGAGTTTCTTCACTGAATTCGCGGACAAGGTTCGGCTCGCCTCCCCTGTTTCCAAGAACGCCTTTTCCAAGTGTCATGTTCTTGAACTTGTCGCTCATACCGAAATCAACGATCATGCTCTTGAGGATGTCAGTTGCACGCGCGATATCGTTCGAAGCACCTGTTGAAATTTCGCCTAGGATAATCTGTTCTGCGGCTCGTCCACCAAGCAAGGTATCAATTTCGTTAAGCATATCCTGCTTTGTCTGGAAATTCTTTTCTTCCTGCTCGCGGTATTGAGTAAAGCCTCCAACACCGTGGCTACGTGGAACTACCGTAATTTTATTTACAGGTGGATAATCAGGCGTAAAGGCTCCGACCAAAGCGTGTCCTGTTTCGTGAACAGAAACGAGCCTCATTTCCTTTTCGTTTTCTTTTCGTGTCTTTTTCTTCAAACCGATGCTGACCTTGTCGATTGCATCATTGAAATCTGCCATCGTAACCTTTTTGCGTCCGTTTCGTACTGCAAGAAGGGCTGCTTCGTTAACGACGTTTGCAAGATCTGCTCCGGCAAAACCTGTAGTTCCGTGAGCAACAGATTCGAAATTGACGTCATCATCAAGCTTGACGTTTTTAGCGTGGATTCGAAGGATTTCTTCACGGCCCTTAACGTCCGGTTTTTCAACTGGAACATGTCGGTCAAATCGGCCTGGTCGCAAAAGAGCCGGGTCCAAAATATCAGAGCGGTTTGTTGCAGCCAAAATGATAAGACCTTTTTCGTTGTCGAATCCGTCCATTTCTACCAAAAGCTGGTTCAAGGTCTGTTCGCGCTCGTCGTTTCCTCCGCCATAGCCGCTCATTCGGTTTTTACCGAGGGCATCAATTTCGTCGATGAATACGATACAAGGAGCCTTTTCGCGAGCCTGCTTGAACAAGTCTCGGACTCGGCTTGCACCGACACCGACAAACATTTCTACAAAGTCTGAACCGCTGATTCTGAAAAAAGGAACTCCAGCTTCGCCTGCTACTGCACGGGCAAGCAAGGTTTTACCGGTTCCTGGCGGTCCAACGAGCAAAACACCTTTCGGAATTTTACCACCAATATCAGTGTATTTTTTTGGTTCCTTCAAAAAGTCTACGACTTCGACCAATTCTTCTTTTGCTTCATCTACGCCGGCAACATCAGAAAAGCGAGTTTTTACCTTGCCTTCTTCAACAGCGGCATTTTTGCTCTGACCGGCACTGAAAATTGAGCCAAATCCAGCTCCGCCACCGCCCATTTTTCGCATGATGAAAAACCACATCAGATAAATCAATGCGAAAGGCAAAACCCATTCGAGAACGAGCCTCAAAAAGTAATTGTTCTGCTTTGCCTGAGCCTTATAGACTACGTTGTGAGAGTCCAAAAATTCGATGAAATCGTTTGTCCAGATTGCAGCGGTTTTATAAACCGTTTTCTGTCCGGCCTTTTCGCTTTTTACGACACCTTTCAAATCATCGTAAGTAGCATTTTCATCGATTACAGTCGTGTATCCGATAAAATAATCGTCTTGAAGCACGACCTGAACGATAACGCCGTCTTCGATATATTTTTTGAATTCAGAAAATTCTATTGTTCGGTCGTCCTTTACCATCGTAAAAACATTGAAAAGCACGATTCCAACAAAAAGCAGAAGTGCTACGACCCAAAACGGAAATCGTTTTTTAGGTTCTTTTGGATTGCGACCTTTTTTATCTTTATCATCAGGATTATCTATTGAAAGTTTAAAAAAATCGAAAGGATCTTTGTCTTTTTTATCTTTGTCGTCGTTATTTTGGTTCTCAGCCACGATAAACTCCTTTTGTCTTTTTATAAATATACGATAATTTTTCTAATTAGACTAGGGAAAATATTATTTACGGCTGCACAGTTGAAAATATTTACCTTTTTGCGCCATCAATTCTTCGTGATTTCCCTGCTCGATGATTCGGCCGTTTTCCAAAACCAAAATCAAGTCGGCATTACGAACCGTGCTAAGTCTATGCGCTATAACGAAAACCGTGTGTCCTCTCATCAGCGAGTCCATTCCGTCCTGAATCAATTTTTCAGTTCTCGTATCAATTGATGAAGTTGCTTCGTCCAAAATCAACACAGGTGGATTTGCAATCGCTGCCCGCGCAATCGCAAGAAGCTGCCTCTGACCGGCACTCAAGTTTTCGCCGTCACCTGTAATCAACGTTTCGTATTTTTCAGGCAGCAGGTTGATGAAATAATCGGCATTTGCAATTTTTGCGGCCTTCTCGATTTCCTTCATCGAGGCGTCCTGTTTTCCAAACCTGATGTTTTCTGCAATCGTTCCCGTAAAAAGATGAGTGTCCTGCAAAACCATCGCCAAAGAACGTCGTAAATCGTCCTTTTTGATTTTGTTGATGTTGATGCCGTCATATCGGATTTTTCCGTCCGGCACATCGTAAAAGCGGTTTATCAGGTTCGTAATCGTAGTTTTTCCACTGCCGGTCGAACCGACAAGCGCGATTTTCTGCCCGGCCTTGGCCTTAAGCGTGATGTTGTGCAAAACAGTTTTTTCATCAGTGTAACCGAAAGTCACGTTGTCAAATTCGATTTCGCCCCTCAAAGGCGTGTAAGTTATGCTGCCATCAGCCTGATGAGGATGTTTCCAGGCCCATTCACCTGTGTGCATGAAGCTTTCTGTAACGGTCCCATCCGGCAAAATATTTGCGTTGACCAGCGTTACGTAGCCCTGATCTTTTTCCGGCACTTCATCGATGACATCAAAAATTCGCTCCGCTCCGGCAAGCGCGTTCAAAACCGCATTGAAAAGCTGAGCAAGCTGTGTAACCGGCTGAGTGAAATTCTTGGCATATTGAGAAAAAGCTACGACCTGTCCGATTGTCATGATGTTTTTGATGATGAGAAGCACTCCCACAATCGCTACAAGCGCTTCTGAAATGTGGCCCATGTTGTTCATCAGCGGTCCGAGGATGTTTGCCAGCGTGTTCGCCCTGGTTCCGCTCTTACAAAGCTCGTCGTTCAAAACGGCAAATTCTTCCTTGGCCTTTTCTTCGTGACAGAAAACCTTTACGACCTTCTGCCCTTCAATCATTTCTTCGATATAACCGTTCACCTTTCCAAGATTTTTCTGCTGGTCGCGGAAGGCCCTGCTGGAAAACTTTCCGATGATGCCGACAAGTGCGACCATCGCGATTATGCAGACCACGACGATTATCGTAAGGTGCCAGCTGAGCAAAATCATCATCACGAACGTAGCGCTGATGTTTAATATTGATGAGAAAAACTGCGGAACGACCTGCGTCATCATTTCGCGCAAAGTGTCCGTATCGTTCGTGAAACGGCTCATCAGTTCGCCGTGTGTTTTTGAATCAAAAAATTTGATTGGCAGTTTTTCAAGCTTTTCGAAAAGGTCAACACGGATTTTATAGAGAGTCTTGGTCGAAATGTGCAGCATGATGCGGTTGTTGAGCCAGGATGCAAGCGCCCCGATTATGTAGACTCCGATCATCAAAATGATGAGCTGAATGAATTTGCTCAAATCCGGATTTTTCTGCCCGATGTACGGCGTGATGAAATTGTCCAGAACCGGCTGCAAAAGACTGATTCCGGCAACCATTGCGGCGCTTGAAAAAAGCACACAAAACAATGAGAGAATAAGAAGATATTTGTACTGCGCGATGTATTTCATCAACCGCACGATTGTTTTTCCGAGATTCTTTGGTTTCTGTCCGGGTTTCATTTTTCTAGGTGGCATCAGTTTGCCTCCAAATCGCAGTCCTGATCTTGAATCTGCATTTCATAAGTTTCCTGATAAATCGGACAGGTTTTCAAAAGTGTTTCGTGATTGCCCTCGGCGACGATTTTTCCGTGATCCAAAACGAGGATTTTATCTGCATCCATAATTGATGAAAGTCTTTGTGCAATGATGATTTTTGTCGTGCCAGGAAGCGCGCTTTTAAGTCCTGACCGGATTTTTGCATCGGTTGCCGTGTCGACGGCGCTCGTGCTGTCGTCCAAAATCAGGATTTTCGGCCGCTTGATGAGGGCGCGGGCGATGCAAAGTCGCTGCTTCTGCCCTCCGGAAAGGTTCACGCCGCCCTGGCCAAGCTCAGTTTCGTAGCCGTCAGGAAACGACTCGATAAAATCGTGCGCGCA
>JAILRX010000024.1 GCA_024697985.1 Treponemataceae bacterium
CCGGTATCGTTGTCGGTATAATCAGGCATATCGCGGTAAGCACCTTTCAGGTTCAAGCCGATTGCAAGTCCCTTGAAATCGTAGCCGGAAAAAAGATTGTATGAAAAGTTCAGGGTTGCCGTAGTTTCAGAATAATAATCCTTGGCAACGTCCTCGAAAAAGTCACGCTCGATAAATTCAACATAAAAGCATTTTACCTGCGCACCAAAACCAAAATCGTTATGGCGGAAGGCGTAGGAAACAGTATCCATCGAGGCATCTGAAATCCAGGAGTTGTGGAAAACACCGAGCTCGGATTCATCGAGGATGCTGGAAGCGGCTGCATTGTATTCGATGTAACTTACGTCATCAGCAAGGGCTGTAAAGGCAGAGCCCAGGGCCTCGCTTCGTCCGCCGCACGGAATGTATAGGGTTCGGAAGGTTGTCATACCTTCGTTTGCATCAATCAAGGTTGAAAATGCTGTCGAGAGGCTGTCTATCACCTCTTCATATTCAAGTGAAAAAGCAGGAAAAGCACAGAAAAAAGCTATGATAGGGGTGAGAAAAATTTTAGATATTTTAAAAATTGCCTTTTTCACAAGCTTTATCCTTTTACTGTAAAACTCACAATAAATATAGTAAAAACAATTCAAAATATACCGAAAATATAGTATAAATAATAGACAAATATGTCAAAGAATAGTTTTAAAAATTCACATTAATTATCGGAATTTTTGACATTAAGGATATACAAAATTAAAAAAATTTTTTTGTGCATCACATTGATAATTTTCTCATCGGCTGCAATTTTTGCAACTCCACTGAGCCAGAAACGAAAGACTCTGGAGCAGGTAGATAAATTGATTGAGCAGAAACAAATCAATGATGCGCTTATCCTTGTTCAGCAGTACATGGACGAAAATCCAGACGACTTTGACCAGGCACAAAAACGAGTCAACAAGATTCTTAAAATCAGACAGAACTATGCGGACATCGCAAAGGAACTTTTCAGGGTTTTGGAATACGAACCTGAAAACAACGAAAAGCAGCTCAACATCATCGCCGAACTTGAAAACATGGAAAAAAATCCTAATGAGGCAACCAAAAAGTTCATCAAGCAGGCAAAATCTGCCGCACAGTTCACCTACTACAGAGCCTTGTATAACAAAATAATGGCAGAAGGCTCAAAGCAAAAAGAACAGAAAAAATATCAGGAATCAATAAACACTTTTTATTCGGGAATGTACCTGTATCAAAACGAGTTTTTTGAAAGTGAATACGAGCAATCTGTGACACAAAAAATCCAGAAAGAAATCAATGAACTTGCAAACCTCGTAACGCTTTCGATTACACAGCTTCATGACGTACAGAATTCTTTCAACGAACTTCAGGCAGTCCTCAAAGACAATCCGGACCGTGTAAACAACTCATTCAAGGATTTTGAAAACAAATTCCAGAAATTCAGTGAAACCAGAAACCGCATTTACGCGATCGGCCGAGACTTCAGCACGACCTACGACAGCTTAAAAAAAATAGACCCGGAATTGACCGACGCATCCTTTTTGCCGTTTGCATTCCGACTCATTCTTGGTGATGAAAAAATCAAGAATTCAGGAATCTTGGCATCGCTCGACCAGCAGTGGGATGACACGATTACAAAACTTCTTCCGACATTTGAAAATTACACGGCAGAAAATCTTTCTACGGTGCTCGCCTCGATGAATTCAAAAGAGGCATTCAAAAACTCCACGATGTCCAAGAACAAAAGCAGTCTTGAAAGCGCAGAAAAAAACATCGCCTATGCAAGCCGTCTTAACGCACTTTACATCACAAAACCTGAAAACTATGACGTAGAGCTTTCAAGCGCAACAAAACTTGTCGAAATCATCAAAAATCAGGAAGAAAACCTTGTTCAGATGGATGATCTTTCATCTCAGGTTGATAAGCTGAATCTTGAAGCCAAAAATGTCGGTTCAAAAATCATGGACCTGACGAAAAAATACAGCACGGTTCTTGCAAACAACACGTCTTATGGCGAAACGAACGAAAAGCTCAACGACGAAAGCAGAATCTGGAAGAAAAATTTCCACGACTTTTCAGCCGTGACTAAAAAAGTAACAACTGAGGTAAACTCAAAGCTCAACTATCTGTATCTTGGAATGGCAGATATGTATGAAAAACAGAGTGCGGCAATTCTTGCTTCCTACGAAAATTCGTCTGCAGAGGTAGACAAGCTCCTCAATCAGGGAAAAACTGCGGATGAAAACGGAAACACCTATTCATATCCATCAGAAAGTCTTGAAATCATCAAAAAGCAGATTGCCTCATACAACGCTGATATCGAAAAAATCAAAACTTACGAAAAAGAGCTTTCTCTCATTCCTGATTCAGTCAAAAAACTTCAGGAAAAAAAGTATAACGATTACACCAAAAAGCTCGGAGAGAAAAGCAAAAACCTTTCTCAAATCAATCAGAAAAATGTTGAGCTCCAGCAGTACGCATTGAATCAGATTCAGCTTTCAAAACGAGCCCAGAACGAGGCGGAACTTCGACTCAGCCAGGCCAAGGATAACCTGAAGTCAAACAACTTCAATCAGGCCAGAGAAAACCTTCAGAAGGCCCGAAACAAGTTCAACGAATCGCTCGAATATCAGGAATCAAAGCCGCTTCGTGAAAAGAGCGACAGGCAGATTGAAGAAATCGCCCTTGAAATCAACAGAAAGCAGAATGAAATCGTCGTCGTTGAAGTACGAAAACTCAAGACGCTTGCTAAAAACGCATACAATCAGGGCAATTTCGAACTTGCAGAAAACTATCTTACACAGGCGCAGAACCGATGGGCTATCACCAACATTGAAAGTGATGAAGAAATCGTCGACCTTTTCGCCCTCATCAACACTGCCCTTTCGATCAAGACAGGACGAACAATTCTTCCGACAAATCCTCTGTATCCTGAAATGAGCAGCCTTTTGAGTATCGCAAATCAGTATTATGACCAAGGTGTCATACTGATGGGACAGGGAAACCGCGAAGAAGCTGAAAAGATTCTGAACGAGGCTGAGAAAAAACTGGCACAGGTAAGGGTTTCGTTCCCATTGAACCAGGATTCAAGACTCCTTTCACTTAAGATCAAAAAACTGCTCGATGAAAAGACCTTCGAACAGCAGTTCAAGACGGACTTTGAAAAAGCTAAGGCCAAGTTCAGAAAAGACAAGAACAAGAGGCAGGAAGCATACATCGAACTTACCGACCTCTATTCGATTTCGCCGGATTATCCTGGTCTGAAAGAAGAAATCTATCAGATGGAAATCGCAATGGGAATGAGGCTTCCGCCACCTGACCAAAAAGCGATTGCAAGATCAAAAACCCTCACAAAAGAAGCGCAATTATTGTATAATACTTCTCGTGACGAAATCAGCATGAATACAGCACTTGCAAAAGTTAACGAAGCAATCAAGCTGGACTCAAATAATGAAAACGCAAAACTTTTGAAAGACAGCATTCAGACACGAATCGGAGGAAAGGCTTCGGTCGTACTTTCTGCAGAAAGCGAAAGGATGTATCAGCAGGCAATTCAGGAATTGCAGCAGGGAAATATCATCGCAGCCTCGGCTCTTGTAAGCCAGCTACTGCAGAAAAAAGAAAACAAGAATTCGGCAAAAATTCTGGAATTGAAGAAAAAGGTTGATTCATTCCTATGATGAGATTACTGAAAGGATTAAAATTAAAGCCTCATTCGTTGAAAAAAGTTTTGTTTTTCTGCGCCTTGATTCTGTCCCTTTCGTTTTCTTCGGCCCGGGTTTTCGCCCAGGATTATTATTGGGAAGATCCGGTAAAAATTTCATCAAACTCTTCGATGTTCCCAAGTTTTGCAAGCAACAACAACTCGGAAAACATGGTTTCCGTTTTGATCTGGCAGAATATCGTTCAAAGCCGCTCGAAAAAAGAAATCTATCTTAGCGCAAAAATTTATTATGAAAAGAACGGAGTTCAGGACTGGGTTACAAAAGAAAATTTTGCAGGTCCATTCACCTTTTCAGGAGAAGTTCCTAACATCAGTTCTGTCAGCGTTAACAAGGATGGAACGATTGCAGTTGCAGTTCTTTCGTCGACAAAATCCGTTTCGGTTTTCACGACGTCACTTGGCGACGGCACAGCAGGCGTCGACGCCGACGGCGAGAATAACAGCGGCACAGCAGGGGGCGAGGACACAGCAGGCGGCGACGGCGCAACAAACGGCGACGGCACGGCCGAATCGGCAGCACGAAGCCAAGCCACCTTCGAATTTTCAAGATACGACTTAAAAAGCTCAACTGACACCGCCGTCGCTCCACGAATCTACACGAACTCAAACGGCGGCTTCATGATTTTTGCAACTAAAAGCTCTACAAGAGGAGACATTTCGACCTTCTCTTTTTTGCAGAGCCAGTCGTCTGACGGAAGGAAATGGACTGAATTTTCAGCTTTCAGACCAACAGAAAAGACCTCAAATCCTTTCGTACCATACCTTTACAGTTACAACGGAATCGATTACCTCGTTTTTCAGGCATCACATACAACAGTTGATGAAGTAAACGTAAACAAATCTCGAAGGACCTATCAGATTTATTCGTGCTTGTCCAGCGACGGCGGTAGAACCTGGACAGATCCGGTTTTGGTAACTGACGACACCGTAAAGTCTTTGAACGCTGCAAGTGATGCAAAATTTGACAGCTATCAGAATCAGAACCCGACATTGATTTCTTATCAGGATAAAATGTACATAGCCTGGGAAAAAACGCACTACACGAGCGAAAACGCCCAGATCTATTTTGCTGAATTCGGTCTTGATGGAAGAATCATCGGAAACGCAGAACTCATTTCTTCAGGAAATGCCGGAGCAAGCACACCTTATTTTTTCATCTACAAAGATAACCTTAGCCTTATCTGGACGGATGCAAGAAGCGGAAACAACAGCATCATCATGGCTCAAAAAAAAGGATATTTTTGGGAAGAAACGACACTTTCAAAAACAAACAACGAAAACACATTCGGTCTTGCAATCGTCTCGAACTTTCAAAAAGACCTCAATATATTCTGGCAGGAAAAAAGCGGCAGACAGACTAGAATCATGCAGCTTTCTCCTGACCGAAGCGTCGCAAAACCTTCGATCAAGGCACTTTCCTTCAAGCCAGGTAAAAAATCCACCTCGCAGAAAGTCAGGTCTTCCGTAATTTTACCGAAAGACTCTTCTGGAATCGAAGGATTTGCCTATATTTGGACTCAGGACGAAAACGAAGATGTTCCTGAAACGTTCATGAACCTTCCAAGCCAGAATCAACTGACCGAATTTGCCACAGAAGACGGAAAATGGTTCTTGAAGGTAAAGGTTTTGGACTACGCCGGAAACTGGTCAAAAGCCGCCGTCATCACATACATCAGGGATACGACTCCCCCTCTCCCGCCTGTCATCAAGGAAATACCGCTGGATGACAAGGGCTTTGCAAAATCCAACACCTTTTCCATCGAGTGGGATGACCAGGACGAGGAGGATGAAATTGCAGGTTACTCATACAATTTTGCGCTTGTTGCAAGCAAGGACTCGAAAGCACCAAGAGTTCCTTCACGAATAGTTACGAGCAACAAAAAAATCAGCTTCAAAAACGCTGATAACGGTATCTACGCCTTTTCAGTAAGCGCCATCGACGAATGCGGCAACATCAGTCAAAGTTCGACGGTTTACATCAGTTTGAACAAATACATTCCATACACGACCGTAACCAGCGCAAAATACGAGGCTGATGAATTTGGAACCATCAACCTTTCAATTATCGGTAAGGGCTTTACGGCAGAAGGAAAAATCACAGAAATTTACATTGATGCCGACGGAAAGGCCCCTTACGACAAGACACTTCTTCTTTCACAAAAGGACTTTACGATTGGCGGCGACAAGCTCATCAAAGGAATTGAGCTTGAAGACATGGAAGAAGGCACCTATAAAATCGGACTTTTACACGCAAAACGCGGACTTTACTTTACAAATGATATTCTGAAGGTAACCGAAAGCGGCACCGTTAAAACCGGAGACTACAGTTACGAATTCAAACCTTCATGGCAAAAAATTGAACAGAAAAAATTCAAGCTAAACATGAGCCTTGTAATCGTCATTCTGATTACACTGATGATGGCGATTGGATTTGTAACGACACTTTTTGCCACTGTTAAAACTGTCAAAGATTCAAGACTTTTGAAATTAGAAATAAACGCATTAATCACGGGAGATGCTATGCCACTAGAGAAAAAGAAAAAAGCAAAAGATTTGCAGAAGATTGCTTTCAGCTTGAAATATAAGCTTGCAATCGTAACGTCAGTCCTCATCAGTTTCATCATAATGCTCGTTTCAGTTCCACTCGGATACATCATGATAAACGATCAGGAAACAACTTTAGCAACAAGTCTTGAAAATCAGGTTTCAGTACTTTTGGACAGTATCATTTCTGGAACAAAAACCTATCTCCCGTCACAAAATATTCTTGAATTAGGATTCCTCCCTCAACAGAGTTCTGCGCTCGAGGAAGCAAATTACGTAACGATCATCGGTCTTTCAGAGCAGATGAACAGCACCGACTTGAATTTCGTATGGGCAACCAACGACAACAAGATAAACAGCAAAATCGACACGAAAGAAGAGCGCGTTTACGGAAGGTCGCGTCTCGTAATTGATGAAATGGAGGAAATTTCAAAGAACTGCAAGGAATTGAACGATGAAGCCATCAAGCAGGCAAGTTCAATTGCTCAGGAAATTTCAGTACTCACAAAAGAAGGTATCAGCCTTGCATTAAGAACGGATTCAAAATCGGTTGCACGCCGAGACGAAATTTCAGATGTTACCAGAGCCCTTAACTCAAAGCTCAACTCTACCCTCTCTGAAATCGCAAATGAAGGTTTCGTTTCAATTCCGAAATTCGACAACCAGCAGCTGGACAGAAAAAACACGACGTATCTTTTCTACAAGCCGGTTCTTTACAGACAGGGAAGCGAAGAAAACTTTGTTCGAGGCGTCGTTTTGATGGAAATTTCAACTGATGGACTTATCAAAAACGTTGATAAAGCACGAACCCGAATCATTTTGCTTACAGCCTTGATCGCCTTGTTTGCAATCGCAATCGGTGTTATCGTATCGCTGATTTTCGCAAACATCATCGTAATTCCTCTTAAGAAACTGACCACACACGTAAAAATGATTCGTGATACAGGAAACAAAACCGAACTCAAAGGAAGAGACATCAATATCAAAAGCCGCGACGAAATCAGACTTTTAGGCGACAACATCAACGACATGGCACATCAGCTTGTAGAAGCTGCGGTCTATGAAAACATGCTTCTTGGTGGTAAGGAAGTTCAGAGAGCCTTCCTGCCGCTGGACATGATTGACCCGACAAGCAAGACAAAACTTTCAGTCGGGCACATGGAAACAAAAAACATCCAGTTCTTCGGTTATTATGAAGGAGCAAAAGGTGTATCTGGAGACTATTTTGACTTCAAGGATTTGGACGGAAGATATGCGGCCCTGATAAAATGTGACGTTTCAGGAAAAGGAAGCCCGGCTGCCCTTATCATGGCCGAAGTTGCAGCGCTTTTCTGTGACTACTTCAAGACCTGGACCATTAAGAAAAACGGGACGAACCTTGCACCACTTGTTTCAAAAATCAACGATCATCTTGAAGCAAGAAATTTGAAAGGAAAATTTGCAGCCTTCACGCTTGCACTTTTCGACACGCAGGAAGGAGACATTTATTTCTGTAACGCAGGTGACAACATCATCCATATCTATGATTCGACCGAGCACGTGAAAAAAACGATCGCACTCACCGAAACTCCTCCTGCAGGACCATTTCCTTCATTCATGGTTGAAATGAAGGGCGGATATCCGGTTGAAAAACTCCACCTGAACAGCGGTGACGTTCTTTTCCTCTACACTGACGGTATTGAAGAAGCAAAACGTCTTTATCGTGATGTCGAGACAGGAAAAGCCCTAAGGTTTAAGCCAGATACTGCAGTTGAAGTTCTTGATGAAGATGACAAGGATGCAACCGACGGTGAAGAAATGAGTCCTGAAAGAGTAAATTCAATCATCGAAGCCGTAATGGCAAGAAAAAAATACAAGCTTGTCAAAAAGGCAAATCCGGTTGATGACATTACAAGCCTTGATTTTGAATTTGACTTTACCAACTGCAAGGGAACTCCAGAGGAAGTCATCATGGCACTTGTCAGCATAGAAAAGGTTTTCCGACTCTACAAGGATTCGAGCACGAACAGTTATGACCACGCCGTAATTGACAAGAAAGTTGACGCTTTCATGAAGGATCATTTCGTTCAGTACGAAACTTACTGTGCTGAACATGCAGACCATCCAATGAAAGAACTTGAAGCCGAGTACATGTATTACACGAACGTAAAGGAAGACGAGCAGTTCGACGACCTTACGCTCGTAGCAATCAAGAAAAAATAAGTTATTTATAGAAGGAAATCAACGAGGATAGCGGAAAATGCCGTCATCTTTTTTGAATTCATAATAATCTTTTTGAGCTGAAACCTGGGCGCCGCTTGGTGAACAGGGCAGCTGAAGAAGATTGAACTTGCCTCCCCCGCCCGGTAAATCAACTGCAAAAGTTGGAAGAGAAAGCCCTGAAAGTTCATGCCTTAGCTCATAATAAAGATTGCAGGCCTCATCCATTGGAACACGGAAATGCGAAGTTCCCTGTGCAAGATCAGTCTGGAAAAGATAGCCGGGTTTTATTCCAAGTTTCGTAAGTTCCTCGAATAAAACTGAAAGAGTTTTGACATCATCATTAATTCCACGAAGCAAAACAGTCTGACTTTGCATGCTGATGCCACCGTCTAAAATCGAATTGATGGCAGAAACGGCTTGTGGGGCAGTTCTTGAATCAATCTCGTAAAAGTGATTGATGTGCGGAATTATCCAAAGCGGCTTCAGGCTTCGAAAGTGGGAAATCAAACTCTGGGTAAACCTCTCCGGTGCATAAAAAAGTGCCCTTGTGCAAATTCGAATGAGGATTTCAGGACGTACACTTCGTATTTTTTCAATCAGGGCAAAAAGTTTATTGTCGGGAAGCATCAAAGGGTCCCCGCCAGAAAAAAGAATTTCCTGAATTTCATCGTGCCTTGAAAGATAAGAGCAGATTGTTTCCAGCTCATTTTCATCCGGCTCGTCGTTTTTATTGCAGGTAAAATTATTCCTGAAACAATAGCGGCAATAGCCAAAACAATTAGAAGTTGTTAATAGAAGACATCGGTTTTTATACTGATGGATGAAGTGTTCGCTTACAGCATGGCTTTTTCCGCCAAGCGGATCAGAAAGTTCTACGTCCAAAATCAAGTTCTCATTTTCGGACGGAATTACCTGTCTTTCAATTGGCGATGGATTAAGTTGGAGGTTTTTGATATTTTGGATTATTTTATTCACCGCTGAAGGTACGACATAAGGAATCATTTAATCCTCCCAATCGTAATCGCCACGGCTGCTGTTTTGAGCACTCCAGGTGCTGGATTTTTCCATCAGCATTTCAGCATCTTCCCTGCCCTGAAAATTTGCCCATTTAGTATAAGAAATGTTTTTTTTAGTCTGATTTTTTGTCTGATCTGCGTTTTTTTCGCGTAAATCTTCAAGTCCGTTTGCCATCAATGTACCCTAATCGGGTCGGCGGGATTTGAACCCGCGACCTCTTCGTCCCGAACGTCACAAATTATATATTAATACAAATTCACTCAGTATTATCGGGTTTAATATACATTTTTAATTCCTTTTCATC
>JAILRX010000063.1 GCA_024697985.1 Treponemataceae bacterium
AGTTGATTTTTCATCCAAAAGCCCGATGTTAACGGCTTCCTGCATTACGTGCGTGTCCAGCGGAATCAGCAGGTTTTCAGGGCTGTACCAGTCCCAAAGGCCCAAGTCTACCGGCGAATTTTTCCGCACCATCCAGCGAAGAAACATATATGTCCTCTTGCACGCAGAGGTTTTACCCTTTGGTACGATTTTGGATTTTGGGAAACATTGCGCTATGACATCGGCGAGGTCGGCGCAACGTGCAGGTGCGGTTCTGTCGGCAGACGCGGTTCTGTCTGCAGATGTGGCTCTGTCGGCAGTCGAGTCACGATTTTCTTCGGATCGATTTGCCTCGCCCCAGCGCTCACGGAAAAATTCGCCGAGCGCGCCGCAATCTGCTTTGCCACAATCTGGTTTGCCACAATCTGGTTTGCCACACGAAACGTCCGCGACACAATCAGTCTTGCCACACGAAACGTCCGAGCCACAACTAGTCGCGCCGCACATCAGTATATCCGCAAGCTCATCAAAAAAGACGTGCATATCATCATACGAATAGAAGCGATAAAATTTTTTATCCCCACCTGGAAAATCCGTTTTGTATCGGCCGCTCAAAAGCCATTTTGAAAAACTTCCCTGTGAATCATCAGCCATTTTTAAAATCAGCTGGATTTTCGGGATGAACTGTTTTCTGTTGCCGAAGGCGAGCATCGCCGCAAGAAATGAAGAAAGCTCCACATCAGTTTTGGAACCATCCTTATACCAGGATAAAAACTGACTCGGATCTTCATCGGTAAAAGAGACGACTTCGTATTTATCGGCAAGGGCGCGCAGTTTTTCGGCCGTCGGGGAATTCATGAAATCAGTTTGCCTTGAGGATTTTTTCAATTTCTGCAACGTAGAGGACGTGCCAGTCGTTGTCAGCATAGAATTTGGCCGGCAAATCTTTTCCTGCGTTCGTAAAGCTGTCGGCGTTCATTTCCTGAGCGTAGAGTTTTTTGCAGACGAAAACCAGCCTGGCTTCGGCAAAGTACGGGCAGTTTTTATCAGCGTGCTCAACGGTAAAGCCTGTCGCCTTAATCTTGTCCTCGTCGCGTCCGGATTTTGATCCGCAGTAACCAAGTTCTTTTCTGTATTTTTCATCCATGACGCAAAGCGTGAATGTGTCGCCGTCATCAACGAATTCTTTCGTGAATCGCGATTTTCTGATGTAGATGGTTGCGACGTTTTTATTCCAGAGGACCCCAAGTCCGCCCCAAGAAGCGGTCATCATGTTTGTACGTCCGTCTTTTTCGGCCGTAATCAGCATCCAGTCTTTTCCAATCAGTTTGAATGGATTTTCGTTCAAAGTTTCGATATCAATTGATGTAAATGTGTTTGTATTGCTCATGGCTTTATGATATTTCATTTCGGGGATTTTGACTATATGAGGGATTTTCAAAAAAAAGATTGTTGCTAAAACGTTTTAAAATTTTTTCAACGGATTTTGATTCTTTTTCAATAAGGATACAATTTCTTTTTTTATTTAATGCAGCAATTCCTACAACGCCACTTCCTGCAAATGTATCCAAAATTACTTCTCCTTCATAAGTAACGTATTCTATGATTTGTTCGCACAGACTTACTGGTAATTCACTTTGATGAATTTTTTTATTTGTTTGAACCGGTTGAACATCAAACATTGTGGGCAACATTTTTGATGTCCCGCTCATATAACATTCTGATTTCATCAATGCGCTTTTTTTAGAATCATAACGCATGTTTCTAGCTTTGCCTTTTGAAAAAATCATAACATCTTGAGAATTTTTGGCTTTTCGCCCTGTATTACTGACAAAATTTCCTTTTTTCCATGTTACCTTTGAATAGTAAAACAGACCATTTTGTTCAGCATATTCTTTCAATTGATATAAATATCTGAAATTACTTTCATTTTCTGCCGGTAGAATTTCAACAAGAAAACAACCATCTTTTAATACTCGAGCTTTTTCCTTAAAGTCATTCGTGTCATATTGAAAACACTCGTAATCAGAAAAAGAACGGTTTCCTCCTCGATTTGATTTCTTATCACTCCAAGGATGATCCGTAATGATACAATCAATTGAATTGTCTTCTAAAAAAGAAAGGTCACGGCCGTCTCCTTCTATGATAATGCACGATTCATTTCCTTCGATTGTTTTATATATTCCTTTTGCAATTCTCTGAAATTTAATTCCGAGGTTTTCATAAATCCTTGCACGTATTGTTTCATTTGGTTTGTTTGAAAATTGTGAATAAACATCTTTCAACGAAAAAGCCTCTTGCAGTCTGAAACAAGAGAAAATCCTATCTGCTAAACTTTTCATTTTTTATAACACCTGCCTGCAAAGAATATTTTGTATGGAAAATCCATAATTCAAAATCCATTCGTTTTCTAGCAGCAATTTTTTTAAAGCTGTTTCTTTGGAAGAGGATGATTCAATTCCTAAAACTTGATAGTTTTCACAGATGTGGTTATCAGGTGATAAAGTGCTTCCTTCGGAAGTGTAGAAAATAAATGATTTCATGCCCGGATCTTTGATCAAAATGAAAAATAGATCAAGGGGTTTTCAGATTTTTTTATAATGTCCAGGTGTAACAAATTCAATAAAGCCTTTGTCACGTAAATATTGCAATTGCTGTCTGAGTTTATCTTTTATAAAATTATTATCAGGATGCTTTTGTTTTAGTTCTGATTCAAATGCATATACTTGATTTAGTGTAAAATCTTTTGAAGGTATTCTTTCAATACAATTCAATGTATCTAATAACCAACCTCGGGATTCAAGATTTGAAGTTTGCAAGGATTTTGTTCTTGCATAATTTGCTATAACAGTTTCACGCTCAATTTCTAATTGATTTTTTATTATGAAGATTTTTCCTGATTCCGGTATAGAAGAAAGATCGATGTTACATCCAGTCCATCCAGCCCTTTTTGCGTTAGGGGAAAGAGGCTTCCTTTTTATAATTATTTGTGGTGTAAAAAAGTGATTTGGAATCAAAATGAAATTTTGGACGGCATAATTTCTGTAAGTCATAAAAAAGAAATTTGGATTCCGTAAGGATGTAATTCTAGAAATCATTGTAGAATATTCACCATCAGTAATTGTTTTTGATAATTTATCAGATTTACTCTGTTTACTTTTTAATTCAAAATCTGAAGAACAGAAATTGCAATAAAAATCTCCGGTTGGATGATTGTTTTCATATCTGTTAATATAAGGTCGCCCACATACGGGACAATAAAGATTATGTTCGACCCAATCTTCAGTTAGAACTCTAGTTTTTTGAGAATTGTTAGTATATTTTTCAACTAAAGAACAATTAAATTTAAAATCCATTTTCAATAAATTATATCATCGATTTCCCTATTTTCAAATAA
>JAILRX010000141.1 GCA_024697985.1 Treponemataceae bacterium
TTGTGTGGAAGTTCAGCAAGCAATGAAGTATATGGCGTACAATAGCAAGTGATCAAAAAGTAATACAACAAAACCGTAACGAACAACCAGACAGTGTTTACTACACTGACGCCTCGGACAGGAGCGCAGAATACAAGTACAAAAACAAGTCCGAGTGGAATTGCAGCCCATCTCAAAAATGGAATACGACGACCAAGCTTATGCTTGCAGTTATCAGACCAGTTGCCAACAAGAGGGTCAGTCACAGCATCGAAAATTCGACCTACAGCTGTTACAAGACCAATGATTGTCAAAATTCCAAGAACAACACGACCTGATGGAATGAGAGAAACCATTCCCAAATCCATTGCTTCCTGGTTCGGCTGATAAAAATATACTAACCATGAGCCAATCAGACCTGAGACGATTGACCATCCCAGCTGTCCGATTGCATAAACCCACATTTTACCTCTTGTTAAGCTTTTCATGACTATTCGTTACCCTTTCTAGCTGCAATTTCTTCGCCAATTTCTGCCATTTTGGCATCTGTAAGCTTATATTTTGCCTTAAAAATAAGAGCACCGACAATCAAAACCGCCATTGGAATCAATGTCATGCACATTCTAAGTCCGATACTTGAACTTTGAGCAAGTTTTGTTCCAACAAGAGCATCCTTACTGATGTTACAAACTGAAAGGATGATACCTGCGATAAGAGCTGAAAGACCAGAAGCAAGCTTTACTACAAAAGTCTGCATACTGAAAATTACGGCTTCATCACGACGATTATTCTTCAATTCACCATAATCAACGGTATTTGCAAGGAATACAGTAACAACAACGTTAAGCATACCGATAGCACTCATGATCAAGAATGCTGATGGAAGAAGGAAGAAGAAGTTTTCTGTTCCTGTAAACGCAATAATCAAAAGAATTACATAACCTGCAAGAGCCATAAAGAAACTTGTATAGAAAATTTTCATCGTGTTCATGAATTTTCTGAACAACGGGAACAAAATCATCATGGCAAGAATCTGGAATCCACCACCGCATGTGTTGAAAAGCGTATAGTTTCCTTCCCAGTTTGCAGGACTGAAATCATATTTAAAGAAGTAAATTACGAGGTTGGAAGTAATATAAAGAGCCGTGTTGATACAAACGATTGCAATTACCATTGTCATTGCCTGATCGTTCTGGAACAAAGCCTTGAACATGTCTCCAACAGAGGCAGATTTCATATCGACTGTAGATTTTTCCTTTATGCAGAAACACATGATTGTGATGAAAAGGATGAATACAACAGCAATAATCAAGCTGAACCATTTGTAACCGATTCTTTCAAGCGGAACCTTTGCCTTGACAACCCCAGATTCTGCAGCACGGATAATACGAATGCCCTCTTCGATTTGCTCGACTTTGGCAGTATCAACTCCGTTTGCCACAAATTCTGAAGTATAGTTGTTGATATTTTCCTCAATTTCTGCAAGCTGAAGCTCGAACTCACCAACTTTCTTGTTGATTTTTTCGATTTTCTTTTCAGAATTTTTTGGATTTTCAAGATTTGCTCTTTCAGCAGCAAGCTTTCCTGTTACATCCTGTCTTTCCTGGATTCGGATGACAAGCATGTCAACGTCTTGCTGAATTTCTGCAGGAAGTGCATTTTTAACTTCTGAAATCAAAGCTGTCTGACTATCTTTCATTTTTGTAAGCTGTTCCTGTGCCAACTGGTAGTTTCCGGCATCAGGAGAGAATTTTGCACCAAAGAAAGAAACAGCAAGTACTGTCAAAATTGAAACAAGAGCAGAACCGACACCTGCAGCAGATCGTGCGAATGCAGAAAGGCCTTCCCTTTCCTTACCGCTGTCTGTAAAAGCAGGAACCATTGACCAATATGGAATATCCATCATTGTGTAAGTTACACCCCAAAGGATATAGGTTACTGCAGCATAAGCAACCATTCCACCTGCATTGAGTGATGGTGGTGCTGAGAACATCAAAAATAAGATAACAGCATTAGTGATTGTACCGATCATCAACCATGGTCTGAATTTACCCCATCGTGTCTTGGTCTTTGAAACTACAACACCCATAATCGGGTCATTGAAAGCGTCAAAAACACGTGCAGCCATAAGGATGATACCCATAGCCCAAGCGCTAACGCCCATAATATCTTGATAGTAATACAAGATATAACCAGCTGAAAGCATGTAAACCATATCTTTGGCTACAGCTCCCAAACCGTACGTAAACTTTTCCTTGCCGGACAGTTTCATACTTCCTCCTTAATCCAATTAAAACTTCTTAATTTACAACAATTAGTTAAAAGTTTTAATTTAATATTATTATATTAGATATCAATTGTAAATGCAACTTCTACTTTTCCAGCCTGTTCAGACTCGATTGTCAAAACTGCATCCCCTGATTTCCCGATTGTTTTTACGTAAGTTCCGAACATTCCGCCGTGAAGCGAAATAACGTCCGGTCCGATAATTTCAAGCGGTCCTTTTACAGAAAGCTTTACAGGCTCACTGAAATAGTTCAAAACATTGGAGTTTTCATCACAAAGCTTGATTCGAACGCTTGCAACATCATAAGTATTAGCTTCCTTAAGGTTTGTGTGATCCACATCAGTCTCGATATGGGCGACTTTCATCGGGCCCTTTCGGACGGTTTTTACAACCTTTCCGTCTTTTATCGCCTCAAACTTGTATGATGTAGACTTTCCGCCCCAGTCACCGACGTATTTATTGAAATAACCGACAGCACTGTTTGGATTCATGTGATAGATGAAAACCAGCTTTAAGGCGTGTTTTAAAAGTTCGCCGCTCATCGAAATACCTTTTACGGCAGCCATATTCAGGACAGCCTTTACGGATTTTGCCTGACCTTTTGAAAATTTCTCACCTTTCTCAATTGCATCCCCGATAAAATCATCGATCAAAAGCGGACCATGAGCAAGATGCTTATACGAAGAATCCGAAGCCTTGTATTCCTTGATGAAACGGTCGTTTTTATACATCTTTACAGAATCAGCGTTCGTAAAGATATAAGTAGAGCCCCTGAAGCAAGCAGGATGTTCACCGATATCCATTGAAGAACCGATTTCAAGAACACTTTCCTTTTCCTGTTGAGAAGAATATACGCTTGCGGCCATTTTTGGATTTCGCCACATATCAAGAACTCCGTGATAGCAGATTCTGTCTCCGCTTCCGAAATCCTTATGTGTATTGTAGTCAGACATTACCCAGCCAAAACTTCCGCAGATGTCGTCGTAACTGGCGATTGCATCCAAAACATTTGCATGTCTGATGGCATGGTCACGTCTGTGCTCCTCGCAGTCAAAGTTTTTAGTCGGGAACATGTGTCCGTTATATTCGCTGACAAGATAAGGCTTGTTTACGTCTGAAGTAACTTTTGCCTTTGGAAGACAGCCCTCGTTTGATCCGCTGTGGACAAAATCGTTGTAGGTGTAAACATCTTCCAGAAGGGAACTCTTTCGATGGGCCCTTACTCCGCCAGTCGGTCTTGTTGAATCAAGCTGATGGGCCATCGCATTCGTTCTCGTGTAAAAAGCATCGTCATCCTTGGATTCGTTGATTCGTACCCCCCAAAGAATGATTGAAGCGTGATTCCTCCACTGAGTAACCATGTCGCGGACGTTTTCAACGGCCTGATCTTTCCAAGCCTCGTCTCCGATGTGCTGCCATCCAGGAATTTCCGTAAAAACAAGAAGTCCAAGTTCATCACAGGCATCGATAAAATAATGAGATTGAGGATAATGTGACGTTCGGACAGCATTCAAACCAAGTTCGTTTTTCAAAACCTTCGCATCCATTACCTGCATTGACTGAGGCATCGCATATCCAACGTAAGGATAGCTTTGATGGCGGTCCAATCCACGGATTTTCAGTCTCTTTCCATTGAGGAAAAATCCGTTTTTCTTGAACTCGGCCTTTCGGAATCCGACAGTAATGATTTTTTCATCAATCTTTACGCCATCCTTGAAAAGCTCGTTTTTAACATCGTAAAGGTTAGGTTCATCAACTGACCACTTTTTCAGGTTCTTAAGGTCAAAGCTTGAAAGACTGTTTTCAGATGTAACTGAAAATTCGCTGATTTTTTTATAACTATCAGCCTTATGCTCGCTGATCGACTGAAGTACAGTCAATTTTTCATCATTCTTATTGAGAGTAAATTCGCTGCTCAAGTTGTAAGTATCAAGCTCAATTGAATAATCTGGTTTAAGGAAAAGATCCTTAAAATAAACATCTTCCTTTACATCGATATATACATCCCTGTAAATTCCACCATAAGTCATATAGTCAATTACAAGACCAAAAGGAGGCACGTTCAAATCCTCGCGGCTGTTTACCTTGATTACAAGAACGTTGTCTTTTTCAAAATCAAGTTCATCTGCAAGATCTACAGTGTATGCCGTGTAACCGCAGTGATGGACAGCAAGAGACTTTCCGTTCAGGAAAACTTCACTTTCGTGAGCAGCTCCGTCTATAGTCAAAAGGACATGTTTATTTTTCCATGAAGATTCTGCCTTAAAAACCTTGCGGTAAGAACAAATCATCTGATAAAGAGATTCGTCAAAATAGTGAAATGGAATTTCCTTGCAGGTATGAGGAAGTCGAACTGAAACAGAATTTTCTGAAGAACAATCAGATTTCAACTGCTCCTCAGAAAATTTTTCGAAAAACTGCCAGTCATTATTCAAATATATTCGAGAAATCATAAACTCTCCAAAAACTCTATACTAGTATATAAAATATACTTCAAGAATTTTAACATAGAAAATTTACAATCTCAAGGAAATAATTAACTCGTTTTTCTAATAAAATCCTCGTTAAAGGCTTTTTACGAAACGATCAAAGGCAGCTTTGCCCTTCTCGTCCCGCTTGAAAACGCCGGCGTATTCAAGAACCTTCGCAAAGACAATTCCGATTTCATCTTCGACAATCTTATCGATATTGGAACTGTCAATCTTGTCGTATTTTTTCTTGAATTCATCAACCCAGTCGGCATGTTTTTCAAGACTTTCATTCGACCGCAAATCCTTGCCTTCAAGAATGTATTTTTTAAGTTCTTCCATCTCACCTTTCAATCGTGAAGGCAAAACTGCAAGTCCCATGACTTCAATCAAACCGATATTTTCCTTTTTGATGTGATGAAGTTCGTTGTGTGGATGATAGAATCCAAGCGGACATTCTTTTGTCGTGATGTTGTTTCGAAGTGCAAGATCAAGTTCGAACATTCCGTTCTTGAAACGAGCAATCGGAGTTATCGTATTGTGCTTTTCACCATCTGTTTCTGCGTAGATGAAGGCACTTTCATCGGTATAGTTACGCCATTTTCCAAGGATATGGTCAGCAAGCTCGATGATGCGTTTTTCGTCCTTGCATCTGAGTCTGATTACAGAAAGAGGCCATTTTACGATGCCGCAGTCAACATCCTCGAAGTTTGCAACCTTGAAAGATTTTTCTACAGGAGATTTTGCCATGGCAAATTCGTAATTTCCACCCTGATAATGATCGTGAGTCAAAATTGAACCGCCTACAATCGGCAAATCAGCATTTGAACCGAGGAAATAATGAGGAAACTGCTTTACAAAATCAAAAAGCTTTTGGAAAGTAGCCTTTTCAATTTTCATCGGAGAATGTTCGCCACAGAAAACGATACAATGCTCGTTGTAATAAACATACGGAGAATACTGAAAACCCCACTGGCTGTTGTTAATGGTAATAGGGATGATTCGGTGATTTTCTCGTGCAGGATGATTCAAGCGACCTGCATAACCTTCGTTTTCACGACACAAAAGGCACTTCGGATAGCTGGACTGCTTTGCATTTTTAGCAGCGGCGATGGCCTTAGGGTCTTTTTCCGGTTTCGAAAGATTTATCGTAATGTCGATGTCACCATATTCTGTTGAAGTCTTCCACTTCATGTCCTTGCAGACTCTGTAGCGGCGGATGTAATCAGAATCCTGACTCAACTTGTAATAATAATCAGTTGCCTCTTTTGGAGAGGAAGCGTATTTTTTCCAAAATTCATCAATTACAGTCTTTGGCCGAGGCATAAGGCAGTTCATCAGTTTTGTATCAAACAGATCCTTATGCACGATTGAATCTTCAATAATCTTGTTTTCAACTGCGTAATCCAGAATTTCTTTCAGAGTCTGTTCAAGATTGATGTTTGAAAATTTTTCTTCACTTTCTACGTAATCATCCAGCTTCAACACGTCCAGAAGAAGGTTCGTTGCATAGATTTTTTCTTCTTCAGGAAGAAGCCCTGTTTCGATGCCATATTTAACAAGTTTTGTTATTGAATCATAAATCATATTTACCTCTCATGCCTTAAATCTTTCGTGCGCGACTAGTTGATGCGCGCAATTACTTCAGTTGCCTTAAATCTTTCGTGCGCCATCGCCGATTTCGACTACATAAAAATCAGCAGCGTATCCAATTTTTGCCTTGTATGCAGAACCTACATTTTCGATAAACGCATCAATTGCATCATCCTTTACGATGCTTACCGTGCATCCACCAAATCCGGCTCCGGTCATTCTCGAACCGATGACGCCTTTCTGCTTGAGGCTTTCTTCAACAAGCGTATCAAGCTCAATTCCCGTAACCTCATAATCATCACGGAGCGAATCGTGACTTGCTATCATCAGCTTACCAAATTCTTCAATCTGATTATTTTTCAAAGCCTCAACAGCCTTAATAGTTCTCTGGTTTTCATAAACGGCATGCTTAGCCCTTCTCTGTCGTACTGGACTTTTGATGGCATCCTTATACTGCTCAAACTGCTGTTCTGTAAGTTCTCCGAGAGAATTAATTTTTACGACAGACTGAAGTTCAGACAGAGCCTGCTCACATTCAGCACGTCTTTCATTATACTTCGAATCTCCAAGTCCACGTTTTTTATTGGAACAGGCAATTACAATTTTAGCTCCTTCAAGTTTCAAAGGCGCATAAGTGTATGAAAGATCGGCCGTATCCAAAAAGATAGCATTATCCTTCTTGCCCATGGCAATTGCAAACTGATCCATAATTCCGCAGTTTACTTTGTTGAAATTATTTTCGCTGTACTGCCCGATAAGAGCGATTTTATCAGGTGTAAGATTGAATCCATAATAATCATTCAGGAAAGTACCTGTTCCGACTTCTACAGATGCTGATGAAGAAAGACCAGAACCGTTCGGGATATTTCCAAACAGAAGCATGTCAAAACCGTTCGAGATTTTATAACCCTTGTCCTCGAGAGCCCACATCACTCCCATCGGATAGTTGATCCAGCTGTTATCTCCGGTCGGCTCAAGCTTATCAAGACTTGCGTCAATCACGCCAAATTTTGCAAAGTTCTTTGAGAAAAACCTGAGTTTTCGGTCGTCTCTTTTTCGTACGATAAAATAAGTTCCGATTGTAAGGGCACACGGAAAAACATGACCACCATTGTAATCAGTGTGTTCCCCGATAAGGTTGACCCTTCCAGGAGCAAAATAAGTTCGAATTTCTCCGCCCTTTCCAAACTCTGCTTCAAAATCCTTTATAAGCTGTTCTTTCATATCTAATCCTCAAAAAGTGAAGTTTTACAATTTTTTCTAAATTATATCAGAAGAACATAAAATTGCAATAAACTAATCGATTTAAAAAATTCTGACAAACTTGACCAAACTGAACGTATATGGTAATGTCACAAATGTATTTGCGGAGTTAGCTCAGTTGGTCAGAGCATCACGTTGACATCGTGGGGGTCGGTGGTTCAAATCCACTATTCCGCACTAAATTTATGAAAGTTTTGATTTTTACAACAAATCCAGAATTTCATCTTATAGCAAAAAGTACCTGCACAGAATTCGAATACACGATTTTTTCATGTCAAAACATTTTTGAAATGAATGAAATTCTAAAAGCAGTCGATATCGATTTGGTGCTTTTAGACTGCGAAACTTTCCGACCTGAAAAATTCGACATTCTGAATCACATCCATAATTTTCGAAAAACAACACATTGCCTTATAATTGAAACTTCAAAACACGAGCTTGATGAAGAAACTCTTTTAAGCCAAATCTGCGTGCAGGTCATGCTGCAGGAAATCTATGATTACAGGCAGTTTGTAAAGAGTTTCTGCAAAAAATTCTGGCACAGAATGATTGATAAGGAAGTAAATCCGGATTACTGCGAAAAAGTTCCTGACATTCCACTTACCTACATCCCGATTTCACAGTCGGTAAATACGCTACAGATTAAGGATTCTGCTGAAAATGACGCAAATGATAAGACTGCCGCAAATGGTAAGAATGACGCAAATGGTAAGAATGACGCAAATGTTAAGAATGCCGAGGTCGAAGCCATTAAAGAACAGGATATCATCGAAAAAGAACTTGATGAAATGGATGAATTTCCGATGGACAAGGATCTTGGAGGCGGAATCACTCTCAATGATTTAATCAATGTCGAGAAAGATGGAACCGTTTCCTTAAAGGACACATCAAACCTTGATTTACCACCATCTTTCACGCTTGGACATCCTGATAAAAAGAAGCGCTACAATTACAAGGAACTTGACCCGACAAGCAAAAAACTTCTCGCCTACTTTACACAAAACAGGCAAACCCCGATTCCAATTTCAACACTTTGCCATTACATGTGGAACGAGTATACAAACGCCAGAAGAAACTCTCTTTACGTCTACATCCGACGCCTCAGACTTTTCATGGATGATGACCTGAACAATCCAAAAAAGCTGGTAAAAACACAAAAAGGCTGCTACCAACTCAACGCAGACATCGACATTTTCACTTCACATTAATCGCAGGAGTCGGCCGCGCACAAAAAAAAACTTAACATAGAAGGCGCAGACCGCGCACAAAAAAAACTTAACATAGAAGGCGTAGACCGCGCACAAAAAAAATGCACTTTAGATGACGTCGGCCACGCACAAAAAAACTTAACATAGAAGGCGCAGGCCACGCACAAAAAAAACACTTTAGATGACGTCGGCCGCGCACAAAAAAAATGCACCTCCCAAAACCGACCTGATGTCAAGTCCAAGGGGTGCATTTCAAAACATAAGGTAAAATTTACCTAAATGATTTTTGAGGAATAATTATTTTTCAAAAGCTCATTAAATCCTATTTTAATGCGCTTCCGATTCTTTCCAAAACCTTTTTTCGGTCAAGTGGCTTAACGATGTAGTTTTTAGCACCAAGAAGCAAAGACTTTTTAACAAGTTCTTCTTTTCCAAGAGCACTTACCATAACTACACGAGCATTTTTGTCAAAGGCCATAATCTGTTCAAGAGCCGCAATTCCGTCCATACGAGGCATTGTGATATCCATAGTAACGATATCAACGTTAGGACACAAATCCTTGTATTTGTCTACGCCGTCTTTTCCATCTACAGCAGTAGCAACTACTTCGTATCCTTCACTAGTAAGAATCTGGCCAATCTGTTTTGCAACAAACATTGAGTCATCTACAACAAGAACTCTTACTTTTGTTCCGTCATCTTTGATGCCCTCTGGTGGTCTCTCGTTGATTGAAGGGAAATCTTGCTTAGTAATCATATATGTATCTCCTTACTTTACCGTCGTATAAAATTAATTTCTCTCACGAATTGCAACGTTAACTTCAACTTTTCCCTGCTGTGTGATAATAGGAACTATCAAAGCCTCAACATCACTATTTGCGATTTCCATGCGTTCACCAGTAAACAATGTAGGTGGAGTCAAGTCAAATCTAAAACCAAGTTCGTGCAATTTAGTTACAGCCTGAGCAGTTACAATATTTGCAAGCTCAGTAATTGTAGCTTTAGCCAATTCGTCAAATTCTTTTAATTCTTCCATGTTCATTGTCGATGCAATGTTCATAGCGGTTTCCATTGTCATGTCGAACAAAACTCGACCTTCAACATCACCGGCAAGTCCAACCAATGCAGCAACACCCATAACTGGAGTCGAAGTTGATTTTAAGTACAAATCTCCACGTTTTACTTCTCCACCAAGAACCTCACCTAAAACACTGAAGGCAGTTTCTACAAATGGATTAATATATTCTACTCTCATCTAAAAACCTCCAAAATCATTTAGAATAAACAGTAATATTTCCAATCAGCTTCTCTGACCAATTTATTTTTCCGCTGAGTGATTCGTTTTCACCCAAAATCAAAATACCATTACCCTTGAGTTTTTCCTCGAAGTCAGCAATTATTGTTTCCTGAGCATCTACAGGTACGATTGAAAGCATATCTCTGCAGAAAATCAAATCTGGACTTGGAACGCTATTAGTATGAGAACAATCGTGATACTCAAACATAATAGAATCCTTTATATCCTGATTAAAAGTATAACCGCCCGAAACATTCTTTGTTACATAAGGCGCATACCAGGAAGATGCTGCATCATCTGGAACTGCAAGCAAAGCCGCATTAGAAATGTTAAGCAAATCCATATCCTGAGCGAAAACCTTAATTTTTGCATCTGGATATCGTTTTTTCAGCAAGCATGCCAAAGAATAAGATTCAAAACCTTTTCCGCAACCAGGATTCCAAACAACAATCTGATGTGCTGCATTGTCAGGAAGTGCTGCATAAACTGCATCAGCATATTCTTTTGTCCAGAAACTGCCGGTACATGAAGAAGCAAATCCTTTAATATAAGCTTCAGCATCTGATTCGTTTGTAATCTGAGTCGTAGAGGAAGATCTTTCCTTTGCCCATGCATCATATCGGGATTTAACCCACTGAACATTTATATCTGAAACATAAAGTTTCTTCTGAGCAGACAAGCCTTCGATAATGAACTTAAGGTCAACATCCTGCTTAGATTCTTTCTTTGCAGGAGCAGCCTTTGCAGCGTCAGAACCCATGGTTTTTGCCTGATAGCTACCCTTAAGAACATCATTGATGCTCTTTCCTTCAAGGGAAACCTTAGGTTTAACGGAAGCTGATGAAGTTCCGTCAATTGCCACGTCAGATTTTTCATCTTCACGAGGCTTGTTTGTAAAAATTCTGTCTACGTCAAGAAGAACGTAAAGTTTGTTGTTACTTTCAACGATTCCGTAAATATACTTAACGTTAATATCACCAAAAAGAGGATGTGGTGGCTGAATTGTAGATTTCTGAATACCAACAACCTTATCAATTCCATCAACGATAATACCGAAAACCTTGTCCTCAACGGTCAAGATAATCATATTTTCGATTTCATTGTTTTTTCTAGAAGAAACGTCTATGTTGAAAAACAAACGTAAATCGATGATAGGAATAATATCACCACGAAGGTTGTAAACTCCAAGAACGAAAGGTGCTGTATTTGGGACATAAGTAAAATGTCCGCCTTTTGCTATTTCCTTTACGTTCATGATATCAACAGCGTAATCTTTGCCAGCCAAAGAAAAGGTAACCATCTTAAAGTCGATATTGACGAGTTTTTCTTTTCCTTCTGCCTCAGCCTTACCCTGCTGATCTTCTATAACTTCTTTCTGTACGATTTCATCCATAAAGACACCCTCTAATTAATTGCCGCATCTCGTTCTTCACGAGCAAGAATCTCTTGTTTTACACCAAGATCCAAAAGCTGGCTTACGTCGATAATCAACGAAACTGAACCATCACCCAAAATTGATGCACCGGCAATACCTGGAGTTACGGTAAACTGATCCTGCAATGGTTTGATTACAACATCTTCTTCTCCGACAAGAGAATCGACCACAACACCAATTTTTTTATTTTCTGAACCAACGATAACTACAAAGGTAAATTCTTCGTCTTCTGCCTCTGGAATACCAAAGAGCCTGTTAAGACGCAAGATACTGATTACCTCATCACGTACGTTCAAAACTTCATAATTATCAATTGTATTGATATCAGTTCGAGAAACTCGCTGACTTTCAATAACTGAAGCAATAGGAATTGAGTAGATTTCGTGTCCAACACGTACCAAAAGACCCTGAATAATTGCAAGAGTCAATGGCAATCGGATTGTAAATCTAGATCCCTTACCTCTTTCTGACCAAACAGTTACGGTTCCCTTAAGTTTTTCAATCTGTGTCTTTACAACATCCAGACCTACGCCTCGACCAGAAACGTTCGTAATCTTGTCTGCAGTTGAAAAACCAGGTTCAAACATAAGATTGAAAGCTTCCTGCTCAGTAACGATTTTGCTAGGATGAATCAATCCACGTTCAATAGCCTTGTTGCGGATTTTTTCAACATCAATACCTTTTCCGTCATCTTCAATATCGATAACAATCATGTTACCTTCGTTGCTTGCTCGCAACAGCAAGGTTCCTTCTTCATCTTTGCCCTGTTCAACACGAACATCCGGAGTTTCAATACCGTGGTCAAGAGAGTTTCGAACACAGTGCATGATTGGATCGAGAAGGTCTTCTACAACCGACTTATCAAGTTCGGTGTCCTCACCTTCAATTACCAGATTAACTTTCTTGTTCAAATCACGGCAAAGGTCACGCACAACTCGTGGGAATCGGCTGAAAATCTGATTGATAGGAACCATTCGGATCTTCATTACACCTTCCTGAAGTTCGCTTGTAATTCGTCCCAAGTTCTGAGTTGAAGAACGGAACTTTCCGACCAAGCCCTTGAATTCCGAATCGAAAGAATCGAAAATCGAGAACAAGTCATTATATTTATCATTAATCTGTGATTTTACGTCACGCAAATCAGCGCCATTCTGAACAGCTTCAACATATTCAGGAACAGAATCAATCAATTTTCGAACCTGTTCACGATATAACATCAAGCTGCCCTGGAAAGAAGAGTGCATCTGAGAAATCTGATTTGAAGTCTGGTTAAATGCAGCTTTTGCAATAACGGTTTCACTGATAAGGTTGAGCAAGTAGTCAATTCGTTTAGAATCAACACGAAGTACGCTTCCTGTATTTGTAACAGGTGTTGCTTTCTTTTCTGGAGCTTTTTTGCTTTCTTCAGCATGTACTGCAGGTGCAGCTTCGGTCTTTTCAACAGGTTCTGAAGAAACCTCAACAGAAGGCGCAACCTTTTCAACAGGTTTTTCAACTTTAACTTCAACCTTTGGTAATTCAACCTTAGGCTCTTCTGCCTTTGGAGATTCAGCTGCAGGAGCACCCTGAGCAGAATCAGCGCTTACGATCTGTGCATCTACACACAAAGAAACGTCATCGAGGAAGGCAGCCATTTCAAGCTCTTCCTGAGAGCAAGCGGAAGCTACATAATATACAACTTTTGGCTGGAATTCATCTTCATAGAGAGCCTCAAAGTCAGGAATTGTCTTAAGGACATTACCTTTTTCTTTCAAGGCCGTAAATACCTGAATTCCTCCAACTGAATTCATAGGATTTGATTCGTCAAAAAGAACTGTTACACCCCAAAGTTTGCTTGAACCTTCGCAAAGTTCCTTGAGCTCGAGAACTTCATACTCTGATAGAAGAGTACTTGGATTCTGAATGTCAGGATTGTCTGAAGAAGCAGCCGGTTTTTCAACGACAGGTTCTGACTCTGGCTTTTTGGCACCAAGAGTAGGCATAAGTCCCTGAGGAATAGATTTCTTTTCCTTCTTTTTGTTTCCTTTTTCAGGAATGAAAGAAGCAAGCTTATTCTTTGTATCAGAAACGTCTTCCTCATAAATCGAACCATTCTGACGACATTCAAGCATCGCCTTGATGATATCGATTGACGAAAGCAAGATATCAACTACCGGTTCGGTAACTGTTACTGTTCCTGAGCGCAATTCATCGAGCAAATCTTCTACAGCATGTGTAAAGCCGGAAAGTTCGTTCATTTCCACTGTTGCAGAACCACCTTTCAAGGTATGAGCTGCGCGGAAAATCTCATCAATCGCTTCGTGATTGGATGGGTCGTTTTCTATTACAAGAATATTACTTTCCAACGTTTCTACCTGCATTTCTGCTTCGCTGAAAAAGTCTTTTAATAATTCTTCATTATTCAAATCAAGATAATCACTCATGTCTTTATATTTTATACGATAAAGTGCAGAAGTCAAGACTATTTTTTTCATAGTCAAATCAAAAAAAATAGTTTAAATTTAGAAAAAATCATTGTATTCTATAGATAATTGAAGAAATTAAGAATTTCTGCCGATAATATGATGTGTTAAAAAGAACCAAATTGGAGTTTTAAATGATACGGAAATCGAATTTTATAAAAAGAAGTGCAGCTCTTTCTTTTTGTCTTTTGACCCTGATTACAGCTGGTTTTGCGACCCCATATTTCAGCGGATATGCAGGAGTCGGAGGAACCTTAAAGGATTCGGACGATTCGGCAGCCTTCCTTCTTGACGGCTTTTTCTCAGGACAGTTTGACATTTCACCGTCTTTCATCATCAGGACAAGCGCAAGCCTCTATACAACTTCATCAATCTTTTCAGATTTTTCCTTCAAGAATAAGGAATGTTATTTCAACCTTGATGAATTCTCGCTCACATATAGAAACTACTTCGGACCTGTAACTCAGTTTCTTGCCGCTTTTGCCGGAGACTACGATCCGATCGGTTCTGACCTCTTCCTTCAGAGACAGTTCGGAATCGATTCATTTACTTCAAAACTTACAGAATCGATTTCCGGTATTTCAAAGGCAACAATTTTTGACAACAGCGGAATCGGTATCGCCTACTACCTGAAACTCCCGGCAAATACAGCCTTAGGTTTATACGGATATTACAATTCAGCAGAAGCTCTCACGACAAGCACGACAACCAGTACAACTACTACGGAAGAAGACACGCCTAGTTTGAATGCTGACTTACGATTTGCAGGAGCCTGGTCTCAGGTTGCACTCGATTTTGTATTTGGATGCAACATGCCGATTGAAAGAACCTACACAAACGCAGATGGCGAAGAAGTCAATGTAGTCGTTTTGATTCAAAGAGCAGACCTCCACATGGGATTGACCGCATTCTTTGGAAACACAAACTCTTCTTCCCTTCTCTTTCAGGCCGGAATTACACAGCTTATCGTAGACCAGGAAACACTGGCAGATCAGAGTGCTCTTTCACTCGACAACGTTTTCCTTTTCATAGAGCCTAAATTCGTAACAAAAAATTTGATTTTTTCAGTAGCACTTTTCAACATGCCATCTGACATGCTCGAACATCTGTACTTTATTTCAAATCCAACTGGAATCAACTTGACCGTATGTTCACCTTGGATCGTAATTTCTGGAAACCGAAATCAATTCGGCGGAATGATTACAGTTTCATCTGAAAACTCTATGGACAGCCTGCTTCAGGATGCATCCAACTTGCTTTCAGGTCTTGATTTGCATATCATTCCTTATGGATCTACAAGATTCACATCAGGAACCTTGAACTACTCAGTACAGATCAGCGCTCTTGGAATCACAACCGTGCAGGAATTCTTTAAAGCAATGGTTGCAAGGATAAGCTATAAAACTCAGTTCTAAAATGAAGAAGCGATTAATTTTTATTTCAGTTCTATTTTCTCTGTTGGCATCTTCTTTTGCTGTAACTTTAGAAGCTGGATTTCAATGGGACACCTACAATTCTGAAAAAGAAAAAGGCGTTCCAGGCTTCACCTTTGACATAAGTGAACAGCTGAGCGAAAACTTCAGCATGATTGCAACAATCGACAATCTTTATGCTCTGAACTACAACGCTTTTTGCGGCGCTTCCTTTTTTACAGAAAAATTTTATTTTTCAACAGCCTTCATGTTTGCATTGAGAAACGGAAGCCTTGCACCAGGCGTAATGCTTGAAACAGGCTTTGACATAGGAAAGCTCGTCAGCTTTGAAATTGAATCAGACTTTGCCTTTTCCCCTTCGGATTTTTCATCAAATTCTCTCATTTATATAGAAGGAGATGTAATTTTTCATTCGAAAAACTCCGACCTGACGCTTAAATATACGTATGATCACGTATTTACAAGTGATGGTTTTGAAAATAAAAACTCAGGTCTTATCGACATTCTGGCCTTCGAAGAAGGATTTCCTTTCAAGATTGGTATTTTCTTTGGAGCAGGAGCCGAGCAGCACAGTTATGATACAAGCTATTTTGACCTTGGCATCAATGTAGGTGGCGACATGCTCTTTGATTTTGGAAAGGGCGGAACCTATATCCTCAAAGGTGAAAGTGAAGTTTTCAGGCTCTTAAGAACCAGTGAAGAAAAAATTCCTTTCGCAGTTTCTTTTTCAACCCGATTCGACATCGAATAAAAAAAGGCTTCCAAGAACAACTTGATTCTTGAAAGCCCCTTCTCTATTCTGAAATCAGATTAAATTTTAAAATTTGCAAGACGACGGCAAGCCTCTTCAACATCCTGGCGATGACCGAATGCACTGAATCGGATGAAACTTTCGCCTGCAGCACCGAAACCACTTCCCGGAGTCGTAACAACATTGCACTGCTCAAGGATCTGATCGAAAACATCCCAGCTCTTTTTTCCAGGAAACTTTACCCAAAGATAAGGAGAATCTCCTGTGAAATAAACCTGAACACCCTTTGAAGCAAAGTTTTCACCTTCAAGAGCCTTTTTCATGATGGCTGCATTTTCAAGATAGTAGTCAACGAGTTCTTTTGTTTCTTTGATGCCTTCTTCATCAAGGCAGGCAAGACCGCCGGCCTGAGCGATATTTGAAGCACCGTTGAACAGAGTCGTCATGATTCGGTTCCAGTCCTGTTTTACAGAAGATCCGCAGTGAAATTTAAGTTCTGACGGGATTACTGACCAGCCGAGTCGAACACCGGTGAATCCTGCAAGTTTTGAGAATGAGTTGATTTCAATTGCGCATTTTTTTGCACCTTCAATTTCAAAAATTGTCTTAGGAAGTTTTTCATCACGGATGAAAGCAAAATATGCATTGTCATAAATGATGAAACATTCTTTTTCGATTGCATAATTTACGAGAGACTGAAGCTGTTCGCGGGTAGAAGCCTTTCCAGTAGGATTGTTAGGACTGCAAAAATAAATGATGGAATTTTTCTTGATTGCAGTTAAATCAGGAAAGAAATCGTTTTCTGCTGTACATGGAAGATACGTGATGTCATTGTAACCGTCATCACCACGTCGTTTTGCAGCACCACTGATTACGCTTCCATCAACATAAACAGGATAAGCCGGATTCTGAACTGCAACACGAGCCTTTCTTCCAAAAAGAATCTGGATTCGGGCAATATCACATTTTGCACCGTCTGATACGAAAACTTCATCAGCATTAACTTTTCCGCCGTAAACAACTTTGGCAATCTTTTCGCGAAGTTCAGTAAGTCCCTGTTCATCACCATAACCAGAATAACCTTCTTTTGTTCCAAGACCTGCAGCATAATCTACCATAGCTTTTGTTATGTGAGGCGGAATCGGTTCTGTTGTATTTCCGATACCAAGACTGATGACTTTTGCGTCAGGATGTTTCTGCTGGAATTCCCGTCGTCGTTTAGCAACTTCCGGGAAAAGATATCCACCAGCCAATTTAGAAAAATTTGCATTTCTTTTTATCATAGTTTTTTTTTCCTTTGTTTTTATTATTTATCCAATATTTGGGAAACCACTAAATCTCCCATCTGTACTGTACCAACCAATTTGCCTTTTGCTCGAAGTTCATCTGCTTCAAGACCGGCAATATCAAAGGTTCTGTAACCTTCATCCAAAATTTTTTCGACAGAATTTTCTATCAAGTCCGCTTCCTCATCCATGTCAAAACCATAGCGCAAAAGCATCGCACAGGAAAGGATCATTGCCAAAGGATTTGCACATCCCTTCCCTGCAATATCAGGTGCACTTCCGTGAATAGGCTCGAAAAGAGCGGGTCCCGATTCACCAAGGGAAGCTGAAGGAAGCATTCCGATTGAGCCTGTTATCTGACTGGCTTCATCAGAAAGAATGTCGCCGAACATATTGCTCGTAACAATTACGTCAAACTGCGACGGATTTCGGACAAGCTGCATTGCGGCATTATCAACATACATAAAGGAAAGCTCAACATCAGGATAGTCAGGGCTCATTTTTTTGGCAATTTCCCGCCAGAGCCTGCTTGATTCCAGAATGTTTGCCTTATCGACAAGGCAAAGCTTTTTCCGTCTTTTGAGGCTTGATTCGAAACCTACTTTCAAGATTCGCTCGATTTCCCAATCTGAATAGATTTCAGTATCAAAGGCTTCTTTTCCATCGGGACTTCGGCCACGTTTGCCAAAATAAATACCGCCGGTAAGCTCGCGCACGATAAGGATATCAATTGAATCTTTTACGATTTCATTTTTAAGAGGACAGGAAGAAGCAAGCTGAGGAAAAATCTTTGCAGGTCTCAAGTTTGCATAGGTACCCAAACCGGAACGCAGTCCGAGAAGAGCTTTTTCCGGGCGGATTGAAGCATCCACAGAATCCCATTTCGGACCACCGACGCTTGCCAGAAGTACGGCATCAGAGGAAAGGCAGTCGTCAAGACTTTTTTTCGGGAGCGGATTTTGAAACTGATCGATGGCACATCCACCTGCAATAATCTGCGTATATGAAAATTCATGCGAGAAACGTCGAGCAACGGCATCCAAAACTTTTTTAGCCTCGGCCATAATTTCTGGACCGATGCCATCACCTGGAATAAGAGCAATATTTTTTTTCATTACGCACCTTCCTTGGTTAAATTATAATGGAAATGTTTTTTTATAACCATAAAAATTGCATAATTTTAACAAATTTTTTAAAAGGAATTATATAATTATTATTGTAGAAAAAAGTAAGTGTTTTGATGGATTTTTAGCATTTTTTGATTTACAATTGTCTTACAAGAGGGGATGTTTATGAGAGCTACAGACGTCATCATGAAAAAACGCGGTTCTATCCTGAATCCAAAAGGTGAAAAACTGAGCCGTGAAGAAATAGCATTTTTAATCGAAAATTACGTAAAGGGAGAAATTCCTGACTATCAGGTTTCCGCCTGGTTGATGGCCGTATATTTTAACGGAATGACCTTCGAGGAAACTGCAGATTTAACAGACATAATGCTCCATTCCGGTGACGTAATAGATCTTTCTGACATGAAAGGTCCTTTCGTAGACAAACACTCGACAGGCGGAGTCGGCGATAAAATTTCTTTACCGTTGGCACCAATCGTAGCAAGCTGCGGAGTCAAGGTTCCGATGATGAGCGGAAGAGCTCTGGGCCACACAGGCGGCACGCTTGATAAACTCGAATCAATTGAAGGATATAACGTACAGCTTGAAAGCGACGTTTTCAAAAAATACATCACCGAATGCGGATTTGCCATGACAGGACAGACAAAAAAAGTTGTTCCTGCAGACAGACTTTTATATGCGCTTAGGGATGTAACAGGAACAGTAGAATCAATTCCGCTGATTACAGCAAGCATCCTCTCAAAAAAGATTGCAGAAGGTTCTGAAGCCCTCGTTTTCGACGTAAAGTACGGAAGCGGAGCCTTCATGAAAAACGAACAGGAAGCAATCAAACTTGCAGACAGTCTTGTTAAAACGACACAAGCTATGGGAAGAAAAGCAAGCGCGCTTATCACGAACATGAACACTCCGTTGGGCTTTAAGACCGGAAACTTTCTTGAAATCGAAGAAACCCTCGATGTTCTGGAAGGAAAAGGCCCTGAAGACGTAACGGAACTCACCTATCAGCTTGGAAGTCTGATGCTGATTAACGGAGGAAAGGCTTCGACGAAAAACGAAGGAATCGAGCTTTGCAAAAACGCCGTACAGAGCGGAAAGGCAATGGAACTTTTCCTTAAAAACGTAGACATGCAGGGAGGAAACAGCAAAAAACTGCTTTCTGAGCGAAATGTCCGAAGAAGCAGCCACGTTCGGAAATTGAAGGCTGAAAAAGACGGATTCATAAAAATCGATGCCTATAAATGTGGACTTGCAGGCATACATCTTGGAGTTGGCCGAAACAAGACCGACGAAAAAGTTTTTGCCGACAGTGGATTCATACAGCAGAAAATAGAAGGCGATTTCGTAAAAAAAGGCGACGTTATAATGGAAGTATTCGGCAAAGACGAGGATTGCTTTGATTCAGCAATGCCTATTCTTTCAGATTCAATCAGCTATTCTGAAAGCGAAATCACAAAGAAAGACCTTATCCTCAAGGAAATTCTTTAACCACATCAAAACGCAAAAAAAATATTTAAAAGGATTTTATATAAATGGCAATCTGGAAGAAAAAAAATGTCTCAAACGAACTGGTCAAAGAAATCAGCAAGTCTTTTTCCTGCGACCTGATAACCTCGAGCATTCTTGCACGACGAGGTGTAAGCGAAGGTTCTGACATTCTATTTTATCTTGAAACCGATCAGCGCTTTATGCACAATCCATTTTTGTTTGACAGCATGGAAGATGCCGTTGACAGGATAATGGACGCCGTTGACGAAGGCGAAAAAGTACTGATTTTTGGAGACCGTGACGTAGACGGAATCACAAGCACAGTAATTCTTTACGAAAAACTCAAGGAACTAGGACTTGATGTTTCTTTCAAAGTTCCGACAAATGATGAAAGTTATGGACTTACAAAAGAAGTCATCGACGAATTTGAAAAAGCCGGCGGTACGCTGATAATCACGGTGGACTGTGGAATTGCAAACGTTGAGGAAGTCGCATACGCAAACGAAAAAAGCATCAGCGTAATCGTAACGGACCATCACAACCCGCAGGAAATGGTTCCTGAAAACTGCATCATCATCAACCCGAAGATAGAAAATTGCGGCTATCCGTTCAAGGATATTTCAGGATGTGCGGTAAGCTACAAGCTCGTAAAAGCCCTGGAATTTGCAAAATGCGAAATGTACAAGCAGGAAATCACACTTTTGAACGTAAGGCCTGCAAACGATTCGTACATCGTAGAGTGCGTCAAAATTGAAAACATGAAGGAAAAAGACAGAATCAGTGAAACGATTGTTCCAGGTGTCGTGGATATTTACAGAACAAGACTGATTCCATTCCTTCAGGGACAGCAGATTTTTGTTTGGGACATGGAACTTCAGAAGAGGATGCTCAATGAGATCTTCGGCAAGGGAATTGATTTCAACATGATGGATTTGCGTCCTGAAATTTCAAAAGTCATTCCGGCAGTTTCATCACTCTCCCTTTTAAGGCTCAAGGATCTGTCTAAAATTGCCAGATACGACCAGAACGCAAACAACGAACTGGACAGTTTTTTCAACATATTCGTCACATACATTCAAAAAACAGTTTGGAAAGACAATTCTGATACCAACACATTCAATCTTCAGCTGGTCGCCTTGGCAGCTATCGCCGACATAATGCCGCTTATAAATGAAAACAGGATTTTCATCAAGCAGGGACTTGCAAGCCTTAACAGCGGAAAAATCAGGCCCGGTCTTCAGGAATTGATGGCTCATCTGGGATTACTTGGGAAACAGCTTTCAAGCATTGATTTGGGATGGAAGGTTGTTCCAGCCTTGAACTCAACCGGCAGACTTGGTGAACCGGATACGGCATTAAAACTTTTCACAAATGAGGACAACCGGGAACGTGATAAAATCGCACAGAGAATTCTGGAACTCAATCAAAAACGAAAGGCCTTGGGCGATGAAGCCTTGAATTTCGTCATTGCAAATGCCTCCCAAAATACAGCAGAGTATAATGGAAATCTTTGCGTAGTTTATGATACACGAATAAACCGAGGCGTTACCGGACTTGTTGCAGCCCGTCTTATGTCATTTACAAAGGTTCCTTCAATTGTAATCACAGAAATTGACGACTGCGCAATCGGTTCTGCTCGTTCAAACCGCGGATACAACATATCAAACCTTTTGAACATGTGCGAATCAATTCTTTTGAAGCACGGCGGTCACAATTTTGCTGCAGGTTTCAGTCTGGAAAAGAACCGTGTCCCTGAATTTTTGAACAAACTCAAGATGCTTTCCGGAGGAATTGAGTTTACCGAAGAAGATTCCAGTGACATAATTGATATTGCAGCCGAACTTCCGGAAAAATACATCAATGATAAAATCCTTGATATTATCGCAAAGATGGAACCTTACGGAAACGGAAATGGAGAACTCAACTTTCTTGCAAGAAACATTCTGGTAAAGAATGCGGAACTTGTCGGAAAAGGTGGTGCTCCTCACCTCAAGCTTTCACTTTCAATTGGAGGCGCAATCTGGCCTGCACTTTTCTGGGGTGAAGGTGAAAGACTCAACAGGGATTTTAAAGTCGGAGACCGAATCGACATAATTTTCCAGATGAGTAAGAACATCTTTAACGGAAGTGAAACTCTTCAGCTGACACTCAAAGATTTAGCAAGAAGCGGAGAACATGAAATTGTACAGGAAAACTAAATTATTTTTATCGATTATAGCAGTATCGGTCCTAGCCTTTTCAATGCCACTTTTTGCGACTACGGCAAAGTGTCAGGCAAAGGGCTACGACATTTCTCTTGTATACAACAAGGAACTTCAAAGCGGAGATCCGATTTTTATCCTGGCACAGTACAATTTTTCCAGTTCGTTTCTTTCAAACACAAATATTCATTCAATACCGAAGTGCATTGAAGGAAAAGGCGAACTGATTGATAAGACAACACAAAAACAGATTCGAATGGGAAGGCTTTTTGCAGTAAAGACGCCAAAACAGAAGGTCTGCACGGTTGCATGCATGATTCCAACATCAACTTACCTTGAACCAAACGAATATGATTTGAAAGTCACTTTTACAATCAACGGAAAAAAAGAAAGCTCCTTCGTCCTGCCAATTACATGCAAACATAAGGAATTCATTCAGGAAGACATTCCTCTTGATGCAAGAAACACAGGAATCAAGCAGGATTCTTCCAGCAAAAGAATGGCGCAGATCAACAAGCTCAACACCGTTTTGGGAACAGCCGATTTTGATGCCTACAAAAAAACTTCCTTTACAAGCTTTTCTGAACCTCTGGATTGCAAGCGACGAACAAGTTTTTTTGGAGATCGCAGACGGTTTGTCTATACAGACGGAACCAGTTCAACAGGACTGCACTATGGAATAGACTACGGAGTAAAAACAGGAACTGACGTTCACGCCTGCTCAAACGGAAAAGTAGTTCTGGCCGAAAACAGAAATTCAACCGGATATTCAATCTGCAT
>JAILRX010000178.1 GCA_024697985.1 Treponemataceae bacterium
GCCAATTACTAGAAGTGAAATCGAAGCAATTCGTGGCGTCTCAGCCGACAATATGATTCGTCTTCTCGTCGAAAAAAATCTCATAAAAGAAGTTGGAAAAAAAGATGCTCCTGGAAAACCGACTCAGTTTGGAACTACAAAAGACTTCCTTAAACTTTTCCAGCTGAATTCAATTTCTGATTTGCCAAAACTTGAGGAGAAGGAAAGTGAGCGATTCGAACTTGCCCGATAACAACACCGAATCATTTCGTCTTCAGCATTATCTGGCCAAGTGCGGCATCGGTTCAAGAAGAACGAATGAGCAGTATATTCTCGACGGTCGGGTCAAGGTAAACGGTCAAATCGTAAACACTTTGGGCACCAAGGTTAATTCCGACGATAAGGTTGAGTTCGACGGAAATCCGGTTAAGTTCGAAGAAAATTTAAGATACATTTTGTTGAATAAACCTACCGGATATGTCTGTTCCCTTGCTGATGAAAAGGGAAGAATGGTTGCTGCCGACATTTTAAAACCGCATTATTCTGAACGTCTTTATAACGTTGGCCGTCTCGACATGTTTTCATCAGGACTTATCATTTTTACTAACGACGGCGACTTTACCAAAAAGATCCTTCATCCTTCAGCACAAATCGAAAAGGAATATGTCGTTGAAACCAGCACGAACATTCCTGAAGAACTTGTTAAGAAATTCAAGAAAGGAATGCGTATCGAAGGCGTTTTCTATAAATGTCAGGATGCACAGCTCCTTAATACACGAAAAATTCGGATAGTCCTTATCGAAGGAAAAAATCGTGAAATTCGAAAGGTTTTTGATGAGTACAGGCTTGGAATCAAATCCTTGCAGCGCGTACGAATCGGAAATATCGAAATCGGGGAGCTTAAGGACGGTGAATTCCGTGAGCTTTCAAACAAGGAAGTAAAACAATTACTTGAAATAGGAGAGGCAAGTGGTAATAGCAATTGACGGACCGGCAGGAACAGGAAAAAGCACTATTGCAAAATTGATTGCGGAAAAATTGAATGTAGTTTTCTTAAACTCAGGAAGTTTTTACAGAGCCATCACTTTGGCTTTATTTCGTTCTGAAAAAATCAATTCAACTGATGAGGAAATCTGCGAATTTGCAAAAAAACTCAAGCTTGATTATGTGAACAGCCATTTGATCTTGAACGGTGAGGATGTTGAATCTCTTCTCCATTCAGATAAGGTTGATTCCAGAGTCGCCCAGATTTCAGCAATCGTTCCTTTAAGACACATCGTAAACGAAAAAATCCGGGAAATTACAAAGTCTATTTCGATTGTCTGTGAAGGCCGCGATATGACCACGGTTGTTTTTCCGGACGCTGAATATAAATTCTATCTTGATGCATCAGTTGATGCGCAGGCAGAGCGACGTTTCAAGCAGGGCTGCAGTGACCTGACTTTGGAACAGATAAAAGAGGCAATAATAGCACGCGATAAAATTGATAAATCTAAAGCAGAAGGTGCTTTGCGTGTAGCAGACGACGCTACCTACATCGATACTACCTTATTGACGATTGAACAAGTTTGTGCGATAATATTAGGCAAAATACAAATATAAGGGTTTATTATGAAACAGACGGAAGTGCAAATGAATGAAAACTTGGATTCCAAGGAAAACATTCAGACACAATTACAGGAACAGTACCTGAAAAACTTGGACGTACTCGAAGACGGACAGTTGATTGACGGTGTTGTAGTACAAGTTACACCTGAACAGGTGTTTGTTGATGTCGGATACAAATCAGAAGGTAAAATTCCGATTTCAGAATTTTCAGTGTTGCCTAAAGTTGGCGATACGGTCAGCGTAGTTCTCGTAACAAAAGAGAATAAACACGGTGAAGTTATCGTTTCAAAACAGAAAGCTGATGCTCAGAAGGGTTGGAGAGTACTCCGACAGGCTATGAAAGATAAGACTCCAGTTGAGGGTGTTATCACTAAGGTAGTTAAGGGCGGTTTTGATGTTGATTTGAACGGTGTTCACGCTTTCCTTCCTATCAGTCAGTCTGACAATCAGAAAGTTGATAATCCAGAAAAACTTATCGGTTTGAAAGGAATGTTCTTTGTTGAAAGACTTTATTCAGACCACAAAATAAATGTAGTCGTAAACCGACGAAAATATCTTGAAGAAACACTCGATAAGAACCGAGACAAGTTCTTTGAAGAAGTTTCTATTGGAGATACTGTAACAGGTACGGTTAAGAGCTTTACAAGTTTCGGTGCCTTCATTGATTTGGGTGGTTTCGACGGACTCCTTCATATCAATGATATGAGCTGGGGACACGTAACTCGACCAAAAGACTTTGTTAAAAAAGGTCAGGAAATCAAGGTTAAGGTTGTAAGACTTGATCCAGAAGAAAAACGAATCAATCTTTCAATCAAGCACTTTACAGAAGATCCATGGTTGCATTTCGAAGATAAATATCATGTTAATGACATCGTAAAAGGTAAGGTAACAAAACTTACAGATTTCGGTGCTTTCATCGAACTTGAAGATGGAATTGAAGGTCTTGCTCACGTAAGTGAATTCTCTTGGACAAGAAAAATCAACAAGCCATCTGAAGTTGTTAAAATTGGTGATGAAATCGAATGCATGATTCTTGGTTATGATATTCAGGCTGGTCGTGTATCACTTGGTATCAAGCAGACTAAGGATAATCCTTGGAACACAATCGAAGAAAAATATCCAGTTGGAACAAAACTTACAAGAAAAGTTGTTAAAATCACAAACGCAGGTGCATTTGTTGAACTTGACGAAGGAATCGATGCTTTCCTTGCTATCGAAGACTGGTCATGGACAAAATCACCAAAACGATTTGGCGGCGAACTTGCTGAAGGACAGGAAATTGAATTTGTTGTTCTTGAATGCAGTGCAACAAACCGACGAATCCGAGTTGGCGTAAAACAGCTTGGCGAAAACCCATGGGAAAAATTCGCTGCCGCTCACAAAATCGGCTCTGTTCTTGAAGGTGAAGTTTCATCTATCACAGATTTCGGTGTATTCGTTCGAACAGAAGAAGGCGTAGATGGTCTTATTTATCGAACAAACCTTGTTGAAAGCAAGGAAGAAACATTCGAAGATGCCGTTAAAAAATACAACGTTGGCGATAAAATCAAAGTTTTTGTTACTGATGTTAATACTGCAAAAGGTAAGCTTTCATTCTCTGTTCGAGAAGTAAAACAGCGGGCACAGATGGAAGAAATGTCACAGTACATGTCATCACAGAGTGATGATGGTGATGATGCTTACAATCCGTTTGCAGATTTGCTTAAGAAAAACTAATAAACCTGATGTATTTTACGAAGGCTATTCATTGATTTGAATAGCCTTTTTTTAAAAATGTATAAACTAACTAGGAGTTGTTATGGCAAACGAAACCGAAGAGAAAAAATCTCTTGAGTCTAAATTTGAAAATTTCTTTTCTAAGACTAAATATATTTGGATTTCCCTGCTTTGCATTGTTGTCGTTGCTCTTGCAGTGATCGTAACTGTTCTTGCAGTTTCTTCATCACAGAAGAATAAGGCAGCAAACTTCCTTGAAGACGAAATCTTTAATTATGAAAAAGCTGTTTCTTCAATGGATCAGGATAGCGTTGCAAATGCTGAATCAAAATTAATTGAAAATCTCGAAACTTATGTTGCTTCAAAAGGCAAGAATAAAAACACAATTCGTGTTTACATGACACTTGCTTCAAAATATATGGAAAAAGAAGACTGGCAGAAGTCTCTTGATAACTGGCAGACAGCAGCAGCTTGTGATAAAAAATCTTATCTTGCAGGAATTGCTGAATTTAACAGTGGAGTTTGCTATGAGCAGCTTGGAGATCTCGAAAAGGCTCTTGCATGCTACGAAAAGGCAGCCGGAAATAAAAATTTCCATCTTGTTCCACATGCTCTTTTCAGCCAGGCTCGTGTTCTCGAAGCTCTTTCCAACACAGAAAAGGCTGTTGAAGTTTACACAAAAATCGTCGATACTTATGCCGATGACGAATGGGCAAATCTTGCTAAATCCAGAATCATTTATTTGAATTCTGACAAATAATTTTTGATAAGGGCGATATGAAAGGAAAAATCAAATTTACAACACGTAATGCAGTTTTATCTTCTGTCGCTCTTTTTTTATTGCTGGTTTTCGTGGCCGGATGCGGACTTGATGTTTACTACATCCTCGAGCCTGTTGAAGAAGCCACGACTCCAAGCAGTTATGATGCACTTTCCAGAATCTTTTCTTTCAGGACAAACGACGAGGCCAACACTTCCGATATCTACCTTGGAGTGGACGTCTTTTATAAAATCTACAACAATTATTCCGCTCTAACTTCTGATACAACGACAATTACAAATGCCTGCTCGGAATATACCGAAAATGGCTATAACAAGATGATTTCTCTCGGTTATTGTCAGATGAAATTTTCAAATTCACAGAACCCGACTGTTGAAGATATCGGATATAACCGTTCAGTTACAATAAGACTTTTCAGTGAAGGTTTGGTAAACGGCGCTTATTCTTATCCTGCTTGCATTACGGCTTCCGGTTATCCTTATTATGATGGTGCTGATTATGCCATCCCTCTGCGAGATGACGGCTTAAATACATTTAACTTTTTCCCGGAAGACAGCAGTGAAACTTATGTAACTGTCAACGGAAAGAAGTACTATCATTCAACACCTGTTTCTACAGACAGTGACGTCAAGATTTCTTCAAGTGATGACGGAAAATGGTATGTTAATGCCTATGTAGCCTCAGTCGGTCGTCTTTCAACCCTTACTGAACGTTTCAGTGACCTGACCTATCTTGGCTACATGCAGATTGAAGATGATGATTAATTTTCCGGTCATTTTTTCAAGACCTTTGACATAAGTAAATTTTTTTGATATATTTTGAATATTGATGGGATCATAGCTCATCTGGATAGAGCAACTGCCTTCTAAGCAGTAGGTGGTCGGTTCGAGCCCGGCTGGTCCCGCTAGACTGTTTCTTTTTAGGAACAGTCTTTTTTTTGTCCTTTATAAGATTTTATAGAAGATTTAGAGGGTCAACATCCACTTCGATATAGACGTTTTTGTTGTTCTTGTAACCATAAACTAGCATTGCACATGCTTTTTGGATCGTAAGGATGCTGTTGCTTCTTAAAATCAGCTGATAGCGGAAATTTGCACTTATTTTGGAAAGCGGACATTCGCTGGGACCGAGTATGTCAAAAGGCTCGACTTTTTTATCCAGAATAAACTGTTCCAGAATCTTGAAAGCCTGAGCACAGGCATTTTCTGCATTTTCTTGAATTGCACTTCTGAAAACTAGCCTTATCAGCCTTGAGTAGGGTGGAAAGTTAAGGATTTCTCTTGTTTCAAGTTCTTCCTTGTAAAAAGAATCAATCTGATTTGTGCAGGCGTAACGGATTGCGCTTCGTGTAGGCGAATAGCTTTGCACGATTACCTTTCCGTCCGGGAAAAATCTTCCGGCTCTTCCTGCAACCTGAGTGATAAGCGAGAATGTCTTTTCTGCGGCCCTGAAGTCAGGCAGATTGAGACCTGTGTCTGCCATGATGACGCCTACAAGGCTCAAGTTTGGAAAGTTCAATCCTTTTGCGACCATCTGAGTTCCTAAAAGGATGTCGATTTTTCCGTCCCTGAACGCATCAAGCTTTTCCTTGAATTCATCCTGGCTTTTAAGGTTATCCGTATCGATTCGCTCAACCTTGCAGGATGGAAATTTTGCTTTGACTTCGCTTTCGATATATTCAGTTCCGAATCCGAAAAATCCTACGTCATTGGACTTGCATTCAGGGCATGTTTGTGGAACTTCTGTGCTCCATCCGCAATAGTGGCAGACAAGCTTGTTCTGGTTTTTGTGATAGGTCATCGAAACCGAACAGTTTTTGCATTTCATTTCATAGCCGCACGAATTGCATTTGAAAAAGTGTGAAAATCCGCGTCTGTTCAAAAATAAAATCGTCTGTTTGTGGTTCTGATATGTAAGGTGCATTTCATCTTCGAGAGTTGGAGAGATACAGCCCTGAGTTTTTCTTCCCTGATCGTCCTTTTTTGAAAGGTCCACGACTTGAATTTCAGGCATTTTTCCGCCGGCTAATCTTTTTGTCAAAACATGCTTTACAAGGCTATTTTTTTTCATCAGATTCCAGGCTTCGACTGATGGGGTCGCGCTTCCCATTACGAGCGGAATTTTAAGGTCGTTGCATCTTTTCATGGCGACCTGTCTTGCGTGATAACGCGGTACGTTTCCGCTTTTGTAGCTTGAATCGTGTTCTTCGTCGATTATGATGAGACCCAGGTCCGGAACCGGTGCGAAAATTGCACTTCTTGCCCCGATTACAACCCTTGCTTCCCTGTTCATGATCCTGTGCCACTCGGTAAGTTTCTGGCTTCCTGTAAGTCCTGAATGCAGAATTGCAACTGTGTTGCCGAATCTTTCCCGTACCGATTCAATGACTTGATGTGTCAGCCCGATTTCTGGCACGAGATAGATTACGCCTTTTCCGTTTGAAAGGATTTTTTCTGCGGCGCTCAAAAACACTTCAGTCTTGCCGCTTCCTGTCTGTCCGTAAAGATAGTGATAAAGGCTAGGGGAGTTTTCATCAAGAATGCCTGAGACGGCCATTTTTTGTTCTTCTGAAAGTTCTTTTGCCTTGAAACTTGAAGCCTCTTCTTCAAATGACATGTTTGAAAGTGAGACTTCTTTTTTTCCCGAAGGAATCATCGAAAAAAGAGCTTCTCCTTCGCTGCATAGATAGAACTTTGAAATCCAGAGTGCAAGTTGAACCTGGTCCAAGGTAAAAAGCTTTTGGTCATCAATTACACGAAGGATTTTTTTTATCTTGTCTTTATAGGATTCGCATTTTTCAGGAAGCCTGTCGTAAACTGCAATCACGCAGCCAATCATTTTTCTGGAGCCAAACATGACTTCGACTCTGTATCCTACATCAATTGATTTGTTTGCATCACTGAATTTTTTGTCTGATTCATCAAGGTTTTTATAGGTAAAGCTTTGGGGCAGAGGAAGGTTCACAAGGACTTCGATATAGGTTGGATAAGCGTTTTTAGTTTCGCTCATAGTTCAGCCTGACAGATTGAATCGAGTTCTTTTTTGAAAAGTTTGAGGTCTTCCCATGCCGGCCTTTTTAGGCTTGGGTCGCGTAAAAGGGCACTTGGATGATATGTCATCATTGCAGGAATTCCTTGAACCTCGTAGATTTTTCCTCGCATGCTGTTAACAGGATCTGCGCATTTGAAAAGATTATGGGCAGCAACACGACCTACACATAAAATCATTTTTGGCTTTAAAAGATGGATCTGTGCTTCAAGATAGCTGCTGCAGGCCGCGCTTTCTTCTGGAAGCGGGTCGCGATTCTGAGGTGGTCGGCATTTTACGACGTTTGCGATAAAGCAGTTTGTCGTTCTTGAAAGATTGATGGCGGCAAGCATTTTATCCAAAAGATGTCCTGCTTCACCGACAAATGGAAGTCCGCGCTCGTCTTCGTTTGCGCCAGGACCTTCGCCTACAACAAGAACAGTCGGATTTTCAACGCCTTCTCCAAAAACCGTATTTCGGCGGGTTTTGGAAAGCTGGCATCTGGTGCAAGAATCAACCTTTGTTTTCAAAACTGAAAGAGTCATGGAAGGTTTGTCAGTTTGCTGATTTTCTTCGTTGATGGAAACTTCATCGTCGCAAAAATCAATTACCGGAGAATTGTTGTCAGAAAAACCCTGCAGGTAATTTGATGCGCAGTTGAGTAAGTTGTAAATCGATTCTTTTTCAGTTTTGGTCACGTTTCTATTATAAGCAAAAAGTTGCGATTAGGAAAGCAGGTCACTTACTTTTACACTAAGGACAAGGTTGCGGCGATGCTCAGTGCAGTTCTTAAAAGTGATGTTTCGGTAAATGTAAGCATTCAAATAATGGATGCTTCGTTTATTCCGACGATTCTACAGAATTTCTAGTAGAGTTAATCCTTTACAAACTCTTCTTCGACAAAATCCCTGACCAGAAACTTTACGATTACCCGCTCGTCAAAGGCTTTTTGTATCAGATCATCAACTTTGAGCGCCTCGTAAAGTTTTTGTGCTGTTTCAAGCGGTGCTTTCAAAACTGGATGCTTTGGGCTGAAAAGTACGCAGCAGTCTTCGTATGGCAAAATTGAAGTTTCATAAGTTCCGATGAATTTAGAAGTCTCGGTGATTTCTTCCTTGTCCATGCCGACAAGTGGGCGTAGAAGCGGAAGGTCAGCGCAGCTTTCCGTTACTGACATGTTTTCCAATGTCTGGCTTGCAACCTGTCCCAAACTTTCACCTGTTATGATGCAGCTTGCTCTGATTCGTCTTGCAACAAGATTTGCGCATTTCATCATGCACATCCTCAAAAGAAGGGTAGAATAGCTTTCCGTAGAATAATGCTCATCAGCCATTGGAATTTCAGAAGCGAGTTTTTTTATCCTCATCTGGACGTCCGTAAACGGAATGATGTTGATGTTTGTTTCAATTCCGTATTTTCCAATCTGTTTTCCAAGATCTATTACTTTCTGCTTTGCTTCTTCTGAAGTATATGGATAGGCGTGAAAATAGCAGCAGTCAATTTTCATTCCGCGCCTCATCATTCTGTAACCGGCAACCGGACTGTCGATTCCGCCTGAAAGCAGAAGAAGTCCACGGTTGCTTGAACCGACTGGAAGTCCTCGGCAGCCTTTTTCGGTGTTCGAGTAGACGAAGCATTTTTCCCGAACTTCAACATTTATCATGACATCAGGATTGTGGACATCAACTTTCATCATGCCTGAGTCGAAAATGTCCTGGGCTGCCTCGCAGCTGATTTCGTAAGAATTGAGCGGAAAGGATTTTTCACTTCTTCTCGATTCGATTTTGAATGATTTGCAGCCTTTTTCTACGGCAATTTTTGCCTCTTCCATGCAGGCTTTTTTAATTGATTCTATGTTTTTTTCTGAAATACGAGCCTTAGCCCATCCTGTAATTCCGATCAGGTGCGAAAGCGTGAATTCTACGGCCTCGCATCCTTCGTCATTGCATTCAACGTACATTCGTCCGGCCCTCAAGGTGACGCGGGATTTGATTGATTCAAGATAAAGCTGAACGTTCTGAACGAGGCGGCGTTCGAAATCCTTGATGTTTCCGCCTTTTAATGTGAGTTCGCCGACTTTTACAAGATAAATATTTGAAAATTCCATGGGAAAAAGCATATCACAATTTTAGTTTTTTTACTATTGCCAAACGGCTTGGTGCGACTTTTCGCATTAGACCGTCGGTTTTTTTTCTTGACTATCCGTATAAAATTTTATAAACTATACGTATAGAGGTGTTTATGGACGCAAAATTAACTTTGAAATTAAATGACGAGTCTATTAATCGCGCAAAGGAATATGTTTCCTCAATTGGAACTTCGCTTTCTTCTGTAGTTGAGGGCTTTTTTGACAGCCTGACGCTAAATAAAATGAACCAGAAATTCGAATATAGTCCGCTTGTGTCCGAACTTTCTGGAATAATTCATTTGGATAATGATTTTGATTACAAGAGTGATTATTGCAACTATTTGGAACAAAAATATGAATAAAATATTTGTCGACACCGATGCAATTTTGGATTTGCTTGCAGAGCGCATACCTCATTTTCATTTTTCAGCTGTACTTTTTACTTTCGCTGAGATGAAAAAACTTGAACTATATACGAGCCCATTGATTTTGGCGAATACCTTTTATGTTTTACGAAAGCAGATTGGAATTGACGGTGCGAAAAATGCCCTCAGAAAATTGAGGATTTTGCTTCATGTCGTGGATTCTTCCGAAAGTGTTGTAGATAAGGCTTTGAATTCGGAATTTGCGGACTTTGAGGATGCAATTCAGTATTATACGGCTTTGGAACACGGTATTTCCGTGATTTTGACGCGGAATTTGCGCGACTATAAGAACGCTTCAGTCATTGTTCAGACTCCTGAAACGTTTCTTGTGACAAACGGTTTGATTTAGTTCAATGCACTTAAAAAAATCGCTTAAATATCAAACCTCTAGATGTTGAACCACTGTGCTGAAGTCTGGTCTGCAAGCTGAATCAAAACTACAAGCGGGTTTTGAATAAAGTTATTGTAATTGATTTTTTCCATGTCGGTTAAATCCGTGTAGCCCATGTGGCGACTGATGGCCTCAAGAATATTTCGGTTTTTAATCATCTGCGGAAAGATTTCCACAAACCTCAAAACAGATTCGTTGCCGTGGCCTAAAGTTCTGTTGTCATCTTTGGCTACATAGTAGGACTCGTATTTTACGTTTCCCGTGTAGTCTTTGCTTCGGCGTTGTTTGAGAGAATAAAAACCTGCCTTGCATAGATCGTGGCAGATTGCGCTAAGAAAAATATCTTTTGCACTTATTTCATATTGGTCTGATAAATCTGAGGCGGAAAAGTTTTGTAAGATGGCAGGTGCCAGAGAAAATGCTTGATATGAAACCATCAGTGAGTGAGCCGCAAGTCCGCCTGCTTTATTTCCATGATATTTTGTTGAAGCCGGGCTTGTGAAAAATTCGTTGTTTTCCATCCATGTGATGAGAGCTGTTTTTTCGTTTTCGGACAGGCAGTTTTCGGCCATCTTTACGATGCATTCTTTTACTTTATCGCTTTCAAAACTTCCGTCTGTTTTAATCGGTGAAATTGATTTGAAAATTGATTTGAGTTCTTCTGTCTGTTCTTCCAGTAGGGTTAAGTTTTCATTTGTCATGCCTTAAATTTAAAATTAATAATACTCTTTGTCTATAGGTAGAAATATTGAATTTTGTACCTTTTTTACAGTATAATTGTTTCCAAATATACTGAGGATTTTATATCCGCGTTAAGGAATGGGGATAAGATGCAGCTTTCTAAAATGCGAAACATCGGAATCATGGCACATATTGATGCCGGAAAAACTACGACAACAGAACGAATACTTTATTACACAGGAAAAATACATAAAATCGGCGAAATTGATGATGGCGCCGCTACAATGGACTGGATGCAGCAGGAGCAGGATCGAGGAATTACGATTCAGAGTGCCGCTACAACGACTTATTGGAAA
>JAILRX010000198.1 GCA_024697985.1 Treponemataceae bacterium
CATATCAACTGCTGCAGGGAGCGGAACAAAAAGTACCAACAAAGATATGGCAGATTCCCTCTTTTTCTGGGGAGTACCAAAAATCTATAAGTATGGCGTAAATGTCGCTGCAACTTCCTTCAAACAGATAAAACCTGAAAAAATGGCAAAAATCGAAAAGGACACGACAAAACTTGCCCAAAACATCCTGAAAAATGACGGAAAGGTAAAACCCGGCTTTAAAACAAAAGGCTTTTTTGCCATCATGCGTATGCTGATGAAAAATCCTTGGAATGACACAGACGGCAATTACTGGAAAGAGCACGGCTGGATGGGTAAAAACAGACCCTGGAAATAAACTGGAAACGAGGCCCAGTCTGAATTTGGGCAAAAAAAAGCCGATGGACTCTTGAATTTCTTCAAAAGAAAATCCATCGGTTTTTTATTTTTAAATTATTGTTAATTATTCAACAAGTGTGAAATTAGCTGTTGCAGCAGCTGCATCTATGGTTATGAACATTGAACCTGCAACCAATTCAGGGAATGTTACACTCAAAGTTTTGCTGTCTATGCTTCCTGTCAAAGTAACATTTTTGTTAGATTTATTGTCGCTATATTCAGTAAAGCTTGAATCATTAAATACAGGGATGCTTTCAATTTCGATAGATATGTCATTTCCATCTGCAGCCCATGTAAAATCTTTTGTTAATGCTTCTTCGTATGCAGCACAGTTACTGTCAATTGCAGTTTTTGCTGCATCTGGAGCGGAATCCAAGTAAACAACAGAAACTTCAAGTTTGATATTACCGGCATTGTTCTCAGCAAAAGAAAGCGTGTACTTTCCTGTCAAAGAAGAGCAATAGCTCTGAAGCTCAAAGAATTCAAGTTCTTCATCACTGCTGAAGGTTTTTGAATAAGTGTAGCTGTTGCCAGGAAGAATGCTCTGGGCTCCACATCCACTAAATATAAATGCACAAAAAACAAGCGCAATTAAAGGTAATAAGTGTTTTTTCATAAATACTTCCTTTTTTAATTTTTTCGTCGCTTTGTTTTATTAACGACCTTAATATTATATCACCAATCCCCATCTAAATGTCAAATTAAAGCCCGCTTATTGACATTTTTTTTGTAATATAGTAGATTTATCTTGCTTTTCCGATGGAGCGGTGGCCGAGTGGTTGAAGGCGGCGGTCTTGAAAACCGTTGTACCGAGAGGTACCGGGGGTTCGAATCCCCCCTGCTCCGTGTTTTTTTCTATATTTTATAGAAGAAGCAGAGCAAATTGGCAAAGTGGAGTGGTGACCGAGAGGCCGAAGGTGGCTCCCTGCTAAGGAGTTATACCCCACAAGGGTATCGGGGGTTCGAATCCCCCCTGCTCCGTAAATGCTTATCAGGATAAAGCAATAGATAGATAGCACCGTTAAGGTGCATTTTTTTTCTGAGATTGTAGCTCAGCTGGATAGAGCGTCAGATTGCGGATCTGAAGGTCGCAGGTTCGACTCCTGTCAGTCTCGTACTGCGAGTGCAGGCGGGTTTGAGCGAGCGAACAGGAAGTTCGCGAGAGAAAACCGAATCCTGTCAGTCTCGCTAAATTGGCGATTTTATGTCGCTTTTTTTTTCAAGAATTGTATACGCCATCAAAACGGCGTTTTTGGAGAGATGTCCGAGTGGTCGATGGTGCAATCTTGGAAAGGTTGTGTACGGAAACGTACCGGGGGTTCGAATCCCCCTCTCTCCGCAATATTAGATTCAGTTTCAAATCAAATTCAGTTTTTCTAGACTGAGGGGATTCGAAACGGAACGAGCGGTGCGTAAAAACGCGAGCAGTGTCGCAGCGTTTTTCGCATGAGCCACACGATGTGGCGAAAGCGAGTGCAGGCGGGTTTGAGCGAGCGAACAGGAAGTTCGCGAGAGAAAACCGAATCCCCCTCTCTCCGCATAAGGCTCTTTAGATGAGTCCAGGTCCTATGCAAGGCGCACTTTCAAACCCCGCCAGATCCGGAAGGAAGCAACGGTAGATAGCTGTTGCCTGTGCCGTAGATAACCTGGGCTCTTCCAAAGGGCTTTTTTTTTATCAACTATTAGAAAATTCTCATAGTTTTTTACAAAACACTATCGTTTTCAAGAATTTCGTAGTAAACTTCAATATGTTTAAAAGAATAAAGTCATGGATAGGGTTTTCACAATTAGATCCGGATGTAATCAAATATCTGGATAAAATCAACGCAAGAACAGGCTATTTAGTTTCAATTGTCATCATGGTTTTGGAACTTTTCATTTTCTGCCTTTCCTTTACGTTCCCTGTCGAAGAAATCCATACAGCCCCAATTTACACCTGGATGCTTTTCCATCGAATAGCATACGCCTTAATGTTCACGGCATTCCTTCAGCTTTTCCTATGCTCATTCTTTTTGACACGCTGGCACATCAAGCATTATGCACTAAACCTGAGCATCGTTGTAACACTGATTGTCACAATTTTATTCAGCCTTTATATTTCATATCTCGATTATCTTCAAAACGAACAGATTCTTGTTTTCGTAACGCTTGCAACCCTCGTTTCAGCCGCTTTTTTCATCAAGCCGTACGTTGCTATATTGCTTTTGACCGCTGATTTCATCGCTTTCTATTTTCTGATGAGTCATTCGGCGCCAGGCATTTCCTATGCCACAAACGTAAACTATCCGGTTTTTTACCTGCTTTTGGTCGTCATCAATGCCGTAAGATACAAGCACTTCGTTCAAATTGCCCAGAATGCCGTTGAAAACGAAAAGCTCACGGCAAAACTTAAAAACATTTCGATGTACGACACCCTGACGAAAGCCAAAAACCGTTATGCCCTCAGGGAAGACTTCAAGCAGCTTTTTGGAAAACCAATCCTCATCATGCTTACTGATATCGATAACTTCAAGGGATTTAACGACACATACGGCCACGAAAAAGGTGATGAAATCCTCAAAAGCTTTTCTCTTTTGCTTCAGGAAATTTTTGGAGAACAAAACTGCTACCGATATGGCGGTGACGAATTTCTGGTCATCATCCCGTACTATAATCAGGGTGATTTCATGAAAGGAATCAAAATGTGCACGACCGCTGAAAAGGAATTCAACTTCAGCGGCGGATACGTCCTGGGCGTTGCAGAAAACAGCGAAGATTTAAGGCTTATGATAGGTCAAGCTGATAAAAACCTCTACGAGGCCAAACAAAAAGGAAAGAACTGCGTAGTTGGTTAAAAAAATCATTTCAGAAAAAAAAGGCTGCCCTTTAGAAGTAAATCTTCAAGGCAGCCATTTTTTTTAGCCTAAGCTAAATTTTGACGGTTCAAATTAGAATTTGAATACCCATTCAAGTGGAATATCGATTGAATCCCAAGCTCCACCAGCGAAGTTGATGTCGAGTCCGAATCCGAAGCTGTGGTTATCATTGATTGACCATGTACAAGATGGTGTTACACAAAATTCACCTTCAACAAATTCAGCATAAGTTGTTGCTCCTGCTGCATACAAGTTGATGTCGAAATCTTCTACTACATAACCGAATGTTACACCTGTATAAAGGTTTTCACCCATGTCTGTGTTGTAGTCAGCACCGCAGTAGAAATCTCCAGCTTCATAACTTGCTGAGAAGTTGATTGCGTGATCTGCTGATGTGATATAAAGGTCGTTGCTTGGTGTGTTGTATGTGTAACCAGCATACAATGAAAGGCCAGCTACTGGAGCACAAGAAACATAGATACCTGCGTGGTAAGGATTTGAAACATCACCGTTTCTGTTGTATTCAAATGCTGCACCAACTGTGAAGAAAGGATCTTCTTCTCCGTCTTTTACGAATTCATACCATCCACCGAATCCAGTGTTGAAAATGTAGTTTCCAGCTGCATCGTAGATGTAGTTGTTGTAAACGCCTGAAACAAAATCGAATGAAGCTACCAATGTAAGACCTTTGATTGGTTTAGCAGCCAAGTTGAAACCTGCTGTTCCGATGTTACCAATTTCAACATTGTCATCTTCTACAGCCATGTAAGAACCAGGAATGTAGTAAGCCTGTCCGATACCGAGTTCAAGTTCTGCAAGTGGCTTGTATTTGATACCAAATCTTGTTTTTGAAGCCTGATAACCGATGTAGTTGGCATAAGTTTCATTCAAGATAATTCGACCTCTAGCATAGATGTCGAGGATATCTGAATTGTATCCTGCCTGCATGTCGTTATACATACCTGCAAAAGAAGCATCATCAGCACTGATAATAACAGTATCTGTGTGAACCTTGTTTTTAAACCAAGCTGAACCGGTGTTAGATGCTTCGACAGCTGTTTCTTCTGTTGCTTCAACTTCCTGAGCGAAAGCAAAAGTACAAACCATTGCCAAAGCTACGAGCAAAGATAAAATCTTTTTCATTTAAAACTCCTCTAGTAAAAATTACTTTTTACTCATTTTTTGTTTGATAATTTTATATCATATACGAAAGTTGAAGTGCAATAGAGAACTATGACAATTTTTTGTATTTTTCGGAACTTTACATAGAGTTTACTAGAATTTAAAAAAAATAGCCGTTCCTTTAAGTTCATCGTAAAACCTAAAAGAACGGCCCATTTTTAGCAAAAGCTAAATCAAATCATCTTGAAATTAGAGGCTGAAGCACCATTCAAGAGGAATATCGATTGAATCCCAAGCTCCACCAGCGAAGTTGATGTCAACTCCGAATCCGAAGCTGTGGTTGTCATTGATCTGCCATGTACAACCTGGAGCGATGCAGAATTCACCTTCAGCAAATGCTTCATATTCAGCAACAGCTGTAGCGCAAAGGCTGATGTCGAAATCTTCTACTACATAACCGAACAATACACCTGTATAAAGGTTTTCACCCATATCTGTGTTGTAGTCAGCACCACAGTAGAAATCACCTGCTTCATAAGAAGCTGAGAAGTTGATTGCGTGATCAGCTTCGATGTAAAGGTCTCCTTCTGGAGCGTTGTATGTGTAACCAGCATACAATGAAAGACCAGCTACTGGAGCACAAGAAGCATAGATACCTGCGTGGTAAGGATTATCTACATCACCATTTCTGTTGTATTCAAATGCTGCACCAACTGTGAAGAAAGGATCTTCTTCGCCATCTTTTACGAATTCATACCATCCACCGAAACCTGTGTTGAAAATATAGTTTCCAGCTGCATCGTAGATGTAGTTGTTGTAAACGCCTGAAACGAAATCGAATGAAGCAACAAATGTAAGTCCAGACAATGGTTTGTAAGCCAAGTTAAAACCTGCTGTTCCGATGTTACCGATTGCAACATTGTCATCTTCTACAGCCATGTAAGAACCAGGAATGTAGTAAGCCTGTCCGATACCAAGTTCAAGTTCAGCAAGTGGCTTGTATTTGATACCAAATCTTGTTTCACTGTGATCGTATCCGATGAAGTTAGCATATTCTTCATTCAAAATAATTCGGCCTTTTGCATAGATGTCGAGGATATCTGAATTGTATCCAGCTTCCATTTCTTCATACATACCTGCAAATGAAGCGCCATCAGCATTAACTACAACTGTATCTGTGTGTACAGTGTTGTTGAAAAATGCAGATCCGCTAGAAGTTTCTTCAGCAGCAACAGTTTCTGCAGATTCAACATTTTCTGCATCCTGTGCGAAAGCCAAAGTACCAACAAGTGCTAAAGCAGCGAGCACTGATAAAATCTTTTTCATAAAGACTCCCTCAAGTAAACTTTTATATTTACTTTTTTGTTTTTATTTATAGAAACAATTAATTCAAATCAACTTTTTTCTTGCTGATTTTATCCGCAGTGTCGAATGCATGGCAAGCTCCACCGCAGGAAGAGCAATCTCCACCACAAGAAGATTTTCCTTGAAGCTTATCTTTTATCATCCTCTTGATAATAAAAGCCACAATTACCGCCAAAACTAAAGCTATAATAATAGTTGCTATCATTTCAAACCTCCTTATGGTTTAAGTTTATTGAATTTTGTTCTATTTAGTTACCTTTTTAGCAGCTCTTTTTCCATAAGCTGGTCTTACGATCAGGTAGATGAGACCTGCAAGAACGGCGAATGCAAGAACAATTTCGATTATTCCAAGAACACCACCGAAGTTTCCTGTGCAGAGGTTTCCGAACTGGTTTACGAGGAATGCAATTACATAAGCGAATCCACATTCATAACCGATTGCAAACCAGAACCATTTTCTGCTGTTCATTTCTCGTTTGATAGCTCCCATTGCAGCAAAACAAGGTGCGCAAAGCAAGTTGAAGATAAGGAATGACATTCCGCTTACGCCTGTGAAAGCTGCGGCCATGTTGGCATAAGCTTCTGCGCCACCGTAAAGAATGCCCATCGTTCCAACGATGTTCTCTTTTGCAACCAATCCAGTAACTGATGCTACCGTTGCCTGCCAGTTGCCCCATCCGAGTGGCTGGAAAAGCCAAGCAATTCCTTTTCCGATGTATGCAAGGATGCTGACATCCATTTCGTCTTCTGAAAGCATTCCGAAGCCGTTTTCACCCCAGCCGAAGAATGAAAGGAACCAAACCACGATCGTAGAAAGAAGAATGATTGTTCCTGCTTTCTTGATGAATGACCATCCGCGTTCCCACATTGATCGCATTACGTTTCCGAATGTCGGCCAGTGGTAAGCAGGAAGTTCCATTACGAAAGGTGCTGGATCGCCAGCGAACATCTTTGTCTTTTTGAGCAAGATTCCCGAAACAAGGATTGCCGCAATTCCGAGGAAGTACGCACCAGTTGCAATCCAAGCAGAACCACCGAAAATTGCACCTGCAACCATTGCGATAAACGGAGTTTTTGCACCACAAGGAATGAATGTCGTCGTCATAACGGTCATTCGCCTGTCTTTTTCGTTTTCAATCGTGCGGCTTGCCATAATTCCAGGAATACCACAACCAGTTCCTACGAGCATCGGGATGAAGGATTTTCCAGAAAGTCCGAAACGGCGGAAAATTCGGTCCATGATGAAGGCAACTCGGGCCATGTAACCACAAGCTTCGAGGAAGGCAAGCATGATGAACAATACGAGCATCTGTGGAACGAATCCCAAAACTGCACCGACACCAGCTACGATACCGTCAAGGAGCAAGCCT
>JAILRX010000235.1 GCA_024697985.1 Treponemataceae bacterium
CAGGATGAGTATGATGCCTTCCCATCGGCGGATTTTTTTAGGAATGCTGATGGCAAAAACCATAACCGAAATGCCAAGCATGACAAGCATGTCAACAAGCAGATGCGGATCTGTAAGTTCGATAGGATTGATTACGCTTGAAACGCCGAGAATCAGCAGGATGTTGAAGATGTTCGAGCCGACAACATTTCCGACTGCAAGATCGCACTCGCCCTTTTTGGCGGCCACGATTGAAGTTACAAGTTCAGGCAGAGAAGTTCCGATAGCTACAATCGTAAGGCCAACCAGGGTTTCGCTCATGCCCCAGTGAAGCGCAATCGCAGTTGCGGCATCAACGGTAAGGTCACCACCGATAACGATTGCTGCGGCTCCACAAACCGTAAAGATTATCGACTTTGCAACGCCCATCTGTTTGATGTCACCTTCAGTCTGAGCCTCGAATTCGCTTCGGGAAGCAAGAGCTGAAAATACGACATAGAACATATAGATGCCAAAAAGCGAAAGAAGCACGATTCCGTCTCCGCGTGAAAGAACATTCACAGTCTGATCGCCATTATTTGCAAAGAAAATATCAAATGAAATTACAAAAAGCACGAAGCTTATCAAAAAGTTGAAAGGAAGATCCTTTTGAATCAAATTTTTCTGTACGATAACCGGCATGAAAATTGCTGAAAAACCGAGGACCATCAGCGTATTGAATACATTCGAACCGACGACGTTTCCAACTGCAAGCGCATTCTGCCCTTTGATTGCAGAAGTGACGCTTACGGCAAGTTCCGGAAAACTTGTTCCGAAGGCAACAATCGTAAGTCCAATAATTAAAGGAGAAACCTTTAAAATTCTTGCGATCGAAGAGGCGCCGTCAACAAAAAAATCAGCACCCTTGATAAGGAAAACAAAACCGACCAGCAAAAACACATACATTAATGGTCCGTTCATAAGACTTGATAACATAAAAATCCTACCTAAAAGTTAAAAAATTTTTTATCGAACTTTTCCGCCAAACGACAGGGAAAGAATTCCGACAAGCGAACCTGCCAGAGAACCTGCAAAATGACAGAAAACTTCAATAGTATTCGTATCAATAATAGAAACAATCTCGCGTGCAAAATAGATGACAGCAAGCAGGATATATGAAAGCGGAATCTGCCTTTTATCTGCAGAAATAAAAATCGCAAGTATCAAAAGCATGCATACGATTCCGCTCGTTCCGTAAATTACAGAATTACTGAAACAGACACAAATCACTCCCGCAAACAGCACTGTAATTAAAACCAACAATGAAGAAAAAAGTTTCCCGAAAACTGATTCAATTTTAGGAAAAAGCAAAAGGATGAAAACAAGATTTGCCGTCAGCTGGTTCCAGCTTGAAAAGCCAAATGGATAAAGCAATATCCTGAAATAATCGGCAACGTGCGCGTAATTGAAGGCGGCGGCATTTCCGGCCCTGCACGGACAGACAAAAAGCCATGCAATAGAAGGAACAAGTCTTTCGACGACGGCCATCACGACAAGCAAAATCACGAGAATCAATGCTACGGGAGAATCAAAGGAAACCGAAAATCCCGCCTTGTTTTTTTTAGAAGAAGCCATTTTTCATCCTTATTAAAACCGGCTAAAATTCCAGTTCAATCTTTACAGGGCAATGATCTGAACCCGTTACATCAGCCAAAATCGTAGACGACTTTACGCAAGGCAAAAACTCCTGGTCTACGCAGGTATAATCGATACGCCACCCGATGTTCTTTTCACGAGCGTTGAATCGGTAACTCCACCAGGTATACTGTTTTGGTTCTGAGCAAAAATGACGGAACGTGTCGACAAAGCCGCTTGAAGTAAACTCATCCATCCATGCTCGTTCTTCCGGAAGATAGCCAGGATTTTTTTCGTTAGTGGCAGGATTTGCCAGGTCAATCGGTTTGTGCGCAACATTATAGTCGCCGCAAAGAACGATATGCTTTCCTTCAGAAACAAATTTCTTGCAGAATTCCAGAATTGCCTCGTCAAAGGCCAGTTTATAATCAAGTCTCTTTCCTGCATCCTGACTGTTCGGAAAATATGCGCTTATTACGACAAGGTCCTTGAAAGTTGCGGCAAGAACACGGCCTTCAGAATCAAATCTTTCATCATCCATGAACTGAAGTGAATCCGGTTCGGTTTTAGAATAAATGGCAACTCCAGAGTAACCCGGTTTTTTGGCGCTTGCAAAATAGCTTTTATATCCGCCTGCATTCAACAGGGATGGAGAAAGTTGCCCCGGATTTGCCTTTGTTTCCTGGATGCACACGACATCAGCATTGCATTCAGAAACCCAATCAATGAAACCTTTTTTTTCCACGGCGCGAATGCCGTTTACATTCCAAGAAATTACAGAAAACATATTAAAAAAATTGTACTCATTTTTAAATAATTTTGCTACAATTATAGAGTAGGATAACACATGGAAACAGAATTTGACGTTGATCAGGACATAGAAATAATGACCGCTCCAAAGTACAAAGTTATCTTTTTTAATGATGACGTAACGACTTTTGAGTTCGTAATCGAAGTACTTATGTCATTCTTTAATAAAACGATGGAATCTGCAGAGAAACTAGCGATGACCATTCATCATACAGGATCTGGAGTTGCAGGACTTTACGCCTACGACATTGCCAGAACAAAAATGCAGCAGACTATCACGTCAGCACGAGAGGCAAACTTTCCGCTGAAAGTGACTATTGAACCAGCAGACTAATTCGGAGAAAAAAACATGAATCCAACAAATGAATTAAAATGGATAATTGACCAGGCAGAAGTTGTGGCAAAAAAATCCAATCATGAATATTTAACTCCTGAACATCTTTTACTCGCATTCATGTTGTCTAAATCAGAATACCTTTTGGAACAATCTCAGGGAAACATGGACATACTCGCTGGATGCCTGAACAAATACCTTAACGAGGAAATTCCGCAGGTTTCCGGAAAAGCAAATCCGTTTGTTACAGTTGGATACAACAAAATCATCGGGGGAACTGAAAAAATCAGCCTCGATTTCGGACAGGGCTTTTCTGAGCCGGGCGATCTTTTGCTTGCGCTCTACTCGCTCAAAGTTTCTGCATGCTTCTATTTTTTGCGGGAATCAGGAATCAAGGCTGATGTGCTCCAAAAAGTCATAACTGAAAACAAAAACACTAACACCGACGTTCAGATTCACAAAACTGCCGATGAATTTTCAAAGCTGCCGCAGGAAGATCAGGATGCCGTCATCGAAGCCTTTGCAGGAATAAGCCGTCTTTTTGAGGAAAGCAAAAAAAGTGAAGACGATGACGCAAACCTTTCCGACGACGATCTGGATAAAATTTTCGAAGTTGATTACGACGACGAAGACGATGAAGATGACGACGACGATGAAGAACCTGACATGACGCCTTTTTCAAGAAAGAACAGACAGCAGAATATCTTGAGCTCGTTTACGCAGAACTTTACCGAAATGGCCAGAAAAGGAGAATTCGATCCTTTGGTAGGTCGTGAACAGGAAATCGAAGACACAATTCAGATTTTGTGCCGTCGAAAAAAGAACAATCCTCTGCACGTTGGTGATGCCGGAGTCGGAAAAACCGCAATCGTTCAGGGGCTTGCACAGAAAATCGTGAACAAGGAAGTTCCAAGCATCCTTGAAAACACGGAAATCTTCAGCCTGGACACAGGAAGCCTTATTGCCGGCACAAAATTCCGCGGTGAATTTGAAGGCCGTCTCAAAAAGATAATTTCAGAACTGGAACAGAAGGGAAAAGCCATCCTTTACATTGATGAAATCCACATGATAGTCGGAGCCGGAAGCGGCGCAAACAGCAACATCGATGCGGCAAACCTCCTGAAGCCTCTTTTTGAAAGCGGAAAAGTTCAATGCATCGGATCTACGACTTTCGAAGAATATAAAAAGACAATCCTCAAGGACAACGCGTTGAACCGCCGTTTCCAGAAAATCGACATTGAAGAGCCTTCGAAGGAAGACACGTATAAAATCCTGAAAGGCCTTCAGAATTATTACGAAAAATTTCACGATGTAATTTACACGGACGAAGCACTGAAAAAGGCCATCGAGCTTTCATCAAAATACATTACAGATAAAAGGCTCCCGGACAAGGCCATCGACGTAATTGATGACGCGGGAAGCCGCAAGAAAATTGCCATCCTCAAAAGTGGCAAAAAGGCAACGAAGGCTTCCAAAACCATCGACGAAGAATTTGTAAGGGAAGTAATCGCCCGGATGGCAAAAATTCCACAGGAAAATGTCACCTCATCAGACAGTGACAAGCTTAAAAACCTGGAATCTTCTATTAAAAAGAGCATTTTTGCGCAGGACCTGGCAATCAGCAAGGTTTGCAGCGCCGTAAAAAAATCACGGGCCGGTTTTGGAAACCAGGAAAAACCGATTGCAAGTTTCCTCTTCGTAGGACCGACCGGCGTCGGCAAAACGGAACTTGCAAAAGTTCTTGCAAAAAGCATGGAAGCAAAACTCATCCGATTCGACATGAGCGAATATCAGGAAAAGCATACTGTAAGCCGAATGATCGGTTCACCTCCAGGATATGTCGGCTTTGAAGAAGGCGGCCTTTTGACCGACGCCGTCCGAAAAAGTCCGAACTCAGTCGTGCTTCTGGACGAAATCGAAAAGGCACATCCGGATATCTTCAACCTGCTGCTTCAGGTAATGGACTACGGATTTTTGACGGACAATCAGGGCCAGAAAACTGATTTCAGAAACTGCATCCTGATAATGACAAGCAATGCGGGCGCCTCTCAAATCGGAAAGAACATGATCGGTTTTGGAGAAAGGACCCAGACAGACAGCGCCATAAAGGACGCGGTCGACAAGACCTTCTCGCCTGAATTCAGAAACCGTCTTGATGCGATAATTCCGTTCTCACAGCTTGGGATCGAAGACGTCAAGCTCATCACCTGGAAGGAAATCAACATCCTCAAAAGTCAGCTGGAACAGAAGAACATCACGCTCGACATTTCAGAAGAATGCGTGACCTTCCTTTCAGAAAAAGGCTATTCAAAAGAATTCGGCGGACGAAACATTGCGCGAACAGTCGAGCAGTACCTTACGACTCCGCTTGTTGATGAAGTGCTTTTCGGAGAAATCTCAAAGGGCGGAACCATCCACTGCAGCGTGAAAAAAACTGACGGCGAAAGCAAGCTGGAATTTGCTTATGAGCTCAACTAAGGAAATAAATCCGTATAATCTTGGAAACCTGCCCTACCTCACTGACGAGCAGTTCATAGAATTTCCGGACCCGACTCAGTTCAAAAAAGGCGTCATCTGCTTCAACGGAAACCTTTCACCAGGTGTCCTGCTTTCAGCCTACATTCAGGGAATTTTCGCCTGGTATAATTCGGGAGAACCCATCATCTGGTGGAGTCCCGACCCCCGTTTTGTCTTGCTGAAAGAAGATTTTCACGTTTCAAAAAGCATAAGAAAAGAAATCAAACGAAATGAAAAATTGCTGGAAGAAAACGATGCTTCAGCCCTCACCTTCACGACCGACAGGGATTTTAAGGGCGTAATTGAAGAGTGCGCAAACATGGAACGAAAGGACCAGGACGGCACTTGGATAACGATAGAAATGCAGGAAGCGTTTTGCGAACTGAACAGGCTCGGCTATGCCCATTCTTATGAAGCCTGGCAAAACGGCAAACTTGCAGGAGGCTTTTACGGAGTCCAGCTTGGAAAATGCTTTTTTGGAGAATCAATGTTCACAAAAGTTAGCAATGCTTCAAAAATCGCCTTCGTTCTTTTTGCAGAAAAATTCTGGCAAGCAGGCGGCGTTTTCATAGATTCGCAGGTCTACACCGAAAACATTGCCCGTTACGGCGCAAAAAATATTTCTCGAACAGCATATCTAAGGCTTTTAAAAGACACCCTGATGTCGTAAAAAACAATTTGACCACATTAAAATTTTTTCATAAAATATTGTTCATAAGGAGATTTTATGAAAAAATTTGTACTTGTTATTGCGCTTGCCTTGATTGCAGGATTTTGTTTTGCTCAAGGAGTTGATAATTTTCAGGCTGATGTCTACAGCCCATCATTTCAGCATCAGATCACCCCTTTATCAGCTAGGTCAGTTTATGCCGAAGATCCATTAATTCCATTTCTTTTGAACTTTTTCTTGGGATGGGGAATCGGATCTTTCGTTCAGGGAGATACAACCGGTGGTGTTACAGCTATTCTTGGAGACGTATTAAGCGAAGGTGTCGTAGTTGCAGGATATTTACTTATTGTATCAGGCTCTCTCTCAGAAGTTGGAATTGGTCTTGCTGTTGGAGGAGCCCTCAGCTTAATGGCGTTCAGAATTTATGAATGTGTAAGACCGTTCACTTATTCCAACAAAAATCTAGCCTTCCTCAATGACGAGTCAAGTATTCACAACCTGGCAATTTCCCCAGTCATTGACATCGAAGACAAAAACTACGGTCTTTCAGTATCAATGAAGATTTAACCACAAAAAAACTTAGATTCGGTGCATTGCAGAAAAGACTTTTTCATTCATTACATTGATGTTGACGCCCATCTGCTCACCGAGTTTTTCAAGTTCGTCCCTGAGTGCATCAATAGCGATTTCTGATTCAGCCAAATCAATCATCATCATCATGACAAAATTTCCCGAAAGGATTGTCTGACTGATATCAACAATATTTATATTATTTTCAGCAAGAATGCCTGAAACTTTTGCGATAATTCCACGTTTATCTGATCCGATTACAGTAATAATAGCTTTCATAACTCCAATTTTAATGTGTAGCATTTTTTTGTCAAGAATAATTGATTGACGACTATTTTTTTTGGATTTACAATTGTAAACAATGAAAAAATACATAATTTCTCTGGATCAGGGAACCACATCATCACGAGCAATAATATTTGATCAATCACAAAACATGATAGGAATGGCTCAACGCGAACTGCCGCAGATTTACTGCAATAACGGCTGGATTGAGCACGACCCGGATGAAATTTATTCAACTCAGCACAACGCAATTATCGAGGCCCTCACAAAATACGACATTTCAATTGATGAAATTGCGGCCATCGGAATTACAAACCAGCGTGAAACGACCATTCTCTGGGACAAAACGACAGGAAAACCAATCAACAACGCAATCGGATGGCAATGCCGAAGAACCTCATCAATCTGCGAGGAACTTAAAAAGGCCGGACACGAAGAATACATCAAAAATGCGACAGGACTTATTCTCGACGCATATTTTTCGGCAACAAAAATAAAATGGATTTTGGACAATGTTGAAGGTGCCAGGGAAAAAGCAAAAAAAGGCGAAATCCTTTTCGGAACTGTAGACACCTGGCTTGCATGGAAGCTTTCTGAAGGCAAAATCCACGCGACTGACTATTCGAATGCCTCAAGAACGATGATGTTCAATATCAACACGCTCGAATGGGACCAGAAAATTCTGGACATACTCGACATTCCTCGAGAAATCCTTCCTGAAGTGCACTGCTCAAGCTACGTTTTCGGAAACGCAAACATCATGGGAAACCTGATTCCGATTGCAGCAATCGCAGGCGATCAGCAGGCAAGTCTTTTCGGACAGGGCTGCATAAACGAAGGTCAGGCAAAAAACACCTACGGAACCGGCTGCTTTTTGATGATGAACACAGGAAAAAAACCGTGCAAAAGCAAGAACTCGCTTTTGACTTCGATTGCGGCAAGCATCAAAGAAAAAGATGTTCAATATGTACTTGAAGGAAGTGTATTTTCTGGCGGTTCTGTCGTACAATGGATGAAGGACGAACTGCACTTTTTCTCGGAAAGTTCAGATTCTGAATATCACGCCTGCCAGGTCAAGGACACGATGGGCGTTTACGTAGTGCCGGCATTTACGGGAATGGGTGCACCTTATTGGGATATGTATGCCCGAGGCTGCATCATCGGCATTTCGCGCGGAACAAAAAGAGCTCATATTATCAGAGCAGCTCTTGAAAGTATAGCATTTCAATCCAAAGATTTGGTAGAATGTATGCAAAATGATACGGGCTTAAAGCTCGAGCAATTGAATGTGGACGGAGGAGCTTCTGAAAACAATTTTCTGATGAAATTTCAGAGCGACATCCTGAACATTCCGATTTTGCGACCTGAAATAAAGGAAATTACATCACTTGGTATAGCACAGTTGGCAGGCCTTTCAATCGGATTCTTCAAGGATATGGATGAAATCGAAGCAAAACGTCAGGAGATCACAACCATAAAACCTACGATGACAGAAGAAAATCGTCAGGAATTGATTAAAGGCTGGAACAAAGCGGTTTCAAGAAGCCGCGATTGGATAGAACATTAAAAAATAAAAAAAGGAAGGACTTATGAACAAACAAAAGTTATTTTTCGACAGTACTAACGGCGCAGACAAGGTCTGCTATTTCAAGTACTCACCAGATTCTGCTCCAAAAGCAATTTTCCAGATTGCTCACGGTATGGCTGAATACGCAGAACGCTATGAAGGATTGGCAGAAACACTTTGCAAGAACGGATTTGTAGTTTATATACATGAACATGTTGGACACGGTTCAAGTGCAAAAGACGTAGATCACCTCGGAATTTTCCTTGATGACAAACAGTCAATCACATTGGTTGAAGACACACACAAAATGAGCGAAATCGCAAAGAAAGAAAATCCTGGTCTCAAACTCAACTTGTTCGGACACAGTATGGGAAGTTTCGTAGTACGACTTACCGCTGCAAAATATGGCGCTGACTACAACTCACTCATCGTTTGTGGAACAGGTGGAGCAAACCCAGCTGTTGGCGCAGGACTCAAGCTCCTCAAGATGATCCGTGCTTTCAAAGGCAAGGACCACAAGAGCAAGTTTATTGATAAAATGTCTTTTGGCGCTTACAACGACCATTGGAAGCCAGCAAGAACTCCATACGACTGGCTTTCTATCAACAAGACAAACGTTGATAATTACATAGCAAGTCCATACTGTGGATTCTTGTTCAGCGTAGACGGATACAAAATGCTGATGGAAGTAAACCGAGACAGCAACAAGCCTGAAACTTTTGCCGCTACACCAAAAGATCTTCCAATTTTCCTTATCTCAGGAAGCGATGACCCAGTTGGAAACTACGGTGCAGATATTTCAAAAGTTGAAGAAGGATTCAAAAATGCCGGAGTCAAGGACGTTTCAATGAAACTCTATCAGGGATTCCGACACGAAATCCTTTTGGACGACTGCGCTCCAGAAGTTCGAAAAGATATCGTAGACTTCTTGGCTAGAACAAACGCCTAATCTATCAGGCCCTTGAGAAAAATTCCTCAAAACAGCTGCAATGCTACGCGGCTTGCTCTCAAGGGTCTTGAATTTATCCTTTCTTTTTAGTAAAATTTCCAAATCTATCTATAAAATTATTTTTTTTGAGAGGTACATATGAGCATGGATATTTCTAAATTAAGAAATATCGGTATCAGCGCCCACATTGACTCAGGTAAGACAACTTTGTCTGAGCGAATTTTGTTCTATTGTGACAAAATCCACGCAATCCATGAAGTCCGAGGTAAAGATGGTGTTGGTGCTGTTATGGATAACATGGAACTGGAACGAGAACGAGGAATTACAATCCAGTCTGCATCAACACAGGTAAAATGGAAGGACACAACCATTAACGTAATTGATACTCCAGGCCACGTTGACTTTACTGTTGAAGTTGAACGATCACTTCGAGTACTTGATGGAGCTATTTTGGTTCTCTGCTCTGTTGGTGGTGTTCAGTCTCAGTCTATTACTGTAGACCGTCAGCTTAAACGATATCACGTTCCGAGAATCGCATTCGTAAACAAGTGTGACCGAACAGGTGCAAACCCATTCAAAGTAAGAATGCAGTTGCGAGAAAAACTCGGTTTGAACGCATACATGATGGAAATCCCGATTGGTTTGGAAGACAAACTTGAAGGTGTTGTTGACTTGGTATCAATGAAAGCCATCTATTTCGAAGGCGAAAGTGGAACAGAACTCCGCTATGCAGAAATTCCTGCTCATCTTGTTGATGATGCAAACAAATACCGAGAAGAATTGCTCGATGCAGCTTCAATGTTCAGCGATGAATTGATGGAAGCTATGCTCGAAGGCGAACCTTCAGAAGACATGATCAATGCTGCTATCCGAAAGGGAACTCTTGCAGAACAGTTCGTTCCTGTATTCTTGGGATCAGCTTACAAGAACAAGGGTATTCAGCCTTTGCTCGACGGTGTTGTTAAATTCTTGCCTAACCCAACAGAAGTTAAAAACATTGCTTTGGACTTGGACAACAACGAAGCTCCTGTTGAACTTTCATGCAACCCTAACGATCCTTGTGTTTCACTTGGATTCAAACTTGAAGACGGTCAGTACGGTCAGTTGACATACGTTCGTGTTTATCAGGGAACAATTAAGAAGGGTGAAGAACTCTACAATACACGTGCACACAAAAAGTTCAAGGTAGGACGTCTTGTTCGAATGAACTCAGCAAGCATGGAAGATATCAATGAAGGATGTCCTGGTGATATCGTTGCATTGTTCGGTGTAGACTGTGCTTCTGGTGATACATTCTGTTCTCCAGGAACAAACTACGCTATGACATCTATGTTCGTACCTAATCCGGTAATCTCACTTTCTATCACACCAAAAGATAAGAAAGCTGCAGACCAGATGTCTAAGGCGCTTAACCGATTCACAAAAGAAGACCCTACATTCCAGACATACGTAGATCCAGAAAGCAACGAAACAATCATCAAAGGTATGGGTGAGTTGCACTTGGACGTTTACGTTGAACGAATGAGACGAGAATACAATTGTGAAGTAACAACAGGTGCTCCACAGGTTGCATATCGTGAAACAATTACACAGCATGCAGACTTCAACTACACACACAAAAAGCAGTCGGGTGGTTCTGGTCAGTATGGTCGTGTAGCAGGATTCCTTGAACCATTGTCAGACAAAGACTACGAGTTCATCGATTCTATCAAGGGTGGTGCTATTCCTAACGAATACATCCCTTCTTGTGACAAAGGTTTCCAGAAAGCTATGGAAAAAGGTAACTTGATCGGTGCTCCAGTTGTAGGTATTTCAGCTACAATCAATGATGGTCAGTCGCATCCAGTTGACTCAAGCGATATCGCATTCCAGATTGCTGCAATGGGCGGTTTCCGAGAAGCTTACATGAAAGCAAAACCTGTAATTCTTGAACCTATCATGAAAGTTGAAATTGCTGGTCCTACAGAATTCCAGGGAAATATCTTCGGTCTTATCAACCAGAGACGAGGTGTAATCATTTCTTCTACAGATGATGCAGGTCAGTCTACAGTTGATGCTGAAGTTCCACTTTCAGAAATGTTCGGTTTCTCTACAATCCTTAGATCTTCTACACAGGGTAAAGCAGAATTCTCAATGGAATTTGAAAAATATGGTAAAGTTCCAAACAGCGTTTCTGAAGAACTCCAGAAGAAATATCAGGAAGAAAAGAAAGCTCAGCAAAAATAATTCGCAATTTTAAGAATTATACTTTATAATAGAATCCGTCAGGTTCGATGAATCTGGCGGATTTTTTTATTTTATCACGACGGCTTCACTTTTTAATGAAGTCAATTTTTTTGAGTGATAAACCAACGGAGGATTTTATGGAAAACAAAGAACTTATAGATAGGAGTCCTATTCGAACATTTGAAAGCATCACGAATGGTGGAATCAAAGCTGGCGAAATCGGAGCAATCACTTCAAAAAAAGGTTTGGGAAAAACATCAGTTTTGGTACAGCTCGGTATGGACTATCTTTTGCAGGATAAAAAAATCGTGCACATTTCATTCAATCAGCAGTCTGACAACGCCTTCACCTGGTATGAAGATATCTTTGCAGAAATCACAAAGCGAAAGAACATTGCAAAACCGGATGATCTCAAGGAAAACCTTTTGAAAAATCGAATTCTGTTGAACTTCAATCAGGATATTATTTCTGGAAAACAGATTGTAGGAACTCTTGAAGCTCTTTCAAGTGGCGGAATCAAAATCGAAGGTCTCGTAATTGATGGTCTCGATTTTTCAAAAGTAACAGATGACACAATCAAGGTTTTGAAGGACTATGCAAAGAAGGCAAAAATCGTAGTATGGTTCGGTGTAAGCACTGATGAAACAGAAGTTAAGAAGATGTTCAAACCTGAACTCGAAAAGATTATCGATGCAGTTCTTTATCTTGAACAGAAACCTGATTCAATTCAGATGCAGATTCTTAAGATCCGTGGCGACAAATTGCCTGACTCAACAATGAAACTGGATTCAAAAACTTTGCTTTTAGCAGAAAATTAAAATAAAAATTAGGAGAAAATCAATGAAAAAATTCGGAAAAATTGCTTTGGCATTAATGGCTTTGTGTTCAATTTTTGTTCTTACTTCGTGCAGCTTCTACTCAAAAAATAGAGCTGTTGCTGCATTCGAATTTGAAAAAGATCTTTCTGAAGAAACTGGAATGAACAATACCATGACTTTCCAGGCAGTATTCAATGAGGATGGAACTTGCAGGGAAATCGTTAAAGCCAAATTTTTGATCTTTACAGTAAAAGCTGTAGCTGATGGAACATGGGAACCTGTACAAAACAGTCCTGCTGATGCTTTAGCTGCAATGAAAGTGGTTATGGAAGATCTCAGCATCACAATTTTTGGTGAAACAGAAACCATAAGTGAAGCTGGAACTTACATGACTTATGTTTACAACAACAAGCTCTATCTTGGCGGCGACCCGGATGACTATGCAACAATTTGGGCAAATCCAGCACAGCTTGAAACAGCTTCTGAATATTCGCTTACAAGAGTTTATCCAGAGTAATTTTTACTTTTGACTTTAAAGCCGCTTTTGCAAGCCATTTCTATTGCAAATGCGGCTTTTTTTTTATAGTCTAATACCATCATGAATTTTTCTGTCATTTTCTTTTTAAACAGCATTCTTTTGGGAGTCGGTCTTGCAATGGACGCCTTTTCGGTTTCAATCGCAAACACCCTGAACGAACCTGAAATGAAAAATCAGAAACTTATATTTATCGCCCTCACCTTTGCATTTTTTCAGTTTGCCATGCCGATGATAGGCTGGGTTTGCGTACATACAATCGTTGAATACTTCAAAGTCTTTCAAAAATTCATTCCGTGGATTGCACTTTTACTCCTCGGTTTTATCGGTGGAAAAATGCTCATTGAAGGCATTATCGAAAAGAAGAATTTCAAGAAAGGAAAAAGCGACGAAAACACGGAACTTGCAGAAAGCGGTGCATCAACCTTGACGTTCGCAACATTGATGCTTCAGGGAATCGCCACATCAATTGATGCACTTTCGGTTGGTTTTACCATCGCTGAATACAACTGGATTATGGCTATCGTCGCTTCAACCATAATCGCTGTCGTCACTTTTGGAATCTGTATCTGCGGATTAAAAATCGGAAAAATAATCGGAAAACGATTTTCAAGTAGCGCACAGATTGCAGGTGGCATTATACTTATTGGTATTGGACTAGAAATCTTTATCAAAAACTTAATTCAAGGAAGTGCAATATGAGAACAAATTTTGGCGCAAAACCAATGATTTATCCGATGCCGGTTTTAATCATCGGAACTTATGATGAAAAGGGAACCCCAAACGCAATGAATGCAGCCTGGGGCGGTATTTCAGGCGATGAAGAAATCGCAATCTGCCTTTCGGGAAGCCACAAGACAGTAAAAAATCTTCTTAAGACAAAAGCCTTTACCGTAAGCATGGCCACAGCTAAAGAAGTTCTTGCCTGCGACTATGTGGGAATTGCAAGCGGTAATTCAATAGAAAACAAAATCGAAAAAGCCGGCTGGACAGCTGAAAAAAGCGAATTCGTAAACGCACCGGTTTTCAAGGAACTTCCAATGGCAATTGAATGCGAGCTTACAAGCTATGAAGGCGAACTTTTGCGGGGAAAAATCGTAAACGTAAGCGCTGATGAAAGCATTTTGCAGGATGGCAAAATCAGCGTAGAAAAATTAAATCCTATCACTTACGATCCTGTCGGCCATAATTATTACAAGCTGGGAGAAATCGCAGGAAAGGCTTTCAGCGACGGAAATAAAATCAAATAAGAAAAATCAGGCGGGAAAATAATGAGCGACCAGGTAAAAATCAATAAAAGAGCAAGCGGAATACTGCTTCATCCAACATCTCTTCCAGGAACTCCAGGAATCGGAACTCTGGGAGAAAAAGCCTACAAGTTTGTTGACTGGCTTAAAGAAGCAAAACAGAGTCTCTGGCAGATACTTCCAATCGGACCGACCGGTTATGGAGACTCGCCTTACTCGTCTTTTTCAACTTTTGCCGGGAATCACCTTCTTATTGACTTGGACTTGCTCGTAAAAAATGGCTTTCTTTCAAAAGAAGAAGCAAATCCACCTGAATACATAAATTCCCGCGGCTACATAGATTTTGGAGCCGTAGTTTACTGGAAAAATCCGGTCTTAAAGACTGCAGCCCGACATTTTTTGGCTCAAAACAAACTGCAGTCAGAGTTCGCAACCTTCTGCAAGGAAAACGAATTCTGGCTTGAAACTTACGCCACCT
>JAILRX010000243.1 GCA_024697985.1 Treponemataceae bacterium
ATAATTTTCCTTTGGAGAAAATATCTTGCACAGGGAATCAGAAAGTTTAAGGTTATCAAGGTCTTGAAAAAGGTTCCTTTGGTTAAAAAATTAAGCGACGGGGTGAACTGATATGGCCGAAAAGAAAATTGATAAAAAGGCCAAGAAAGTGGCCAAAGTGACGGATAAAAAAGCCGCTCCAAAACCGACGAGTGAAAAAAAGGCTAAAAAGGCTAAAAAAGAAAAAATTCTTTCTTACAAAAAACTGCCTAAGATTTTCAGAAAAAAATATTTAGAGAAAAAATATCAGAAAAAAATCATCAAGTCCTTGCAGATTCCTGCAGACCGTGAACTGGTTGCTTCGATGTTCGTGAAATCCAAGAACGAAAAGAAACCTAAAAAGGGTGATGTTTATGCCGTTCCAAAGGATTTTACGTTCAAAAAGTCGGATAAATCTCGACTCAAGGTCATCGCCCGTGATATCGACAGCCATGGAAGCCGCATCAAATGGTCGGCGGTCGTTGCAGTCGTTGTTTTTATCGCAGCTTTCAGCGCAGTTTTCATCACTTTCAAAAATCCGATCGTAAAAAAGGTTCTTGTAACTTCTTGCCAGAAGGTTTTTGAGGCCAAAACTGAAATTGCATCAGTTGATTTGAAACTGATGGATGCATCGCTCAAAATCGAGGGTCTTGCAATCGGAAACAAGGATGATGAATTCAAGAACTTGTTTGAAGCAAGTCTTATCGACGTAAACTTCAATTTGACTCAAGCGTTGCGTGGAAAATTCCATGCGAAAAACCTTGAAGTTTCCGGAATCGCCTTGAATACCGAGCGAACTACAAGCTGCGCGCTTACAAAATCAAAAAAGGCTGATAAAAAGAAAAGTTCTGCGGCTGCCTCATCCACATCAGAAAAAAAATCCAAGAAAAAGGATGACAATTCGTTTATGGCAAGCCTTTCGGCTAAATCAAGCCAGTCGGTAAATAAACTTAAGGAAATGTCTGCCGACATGCTTGGCGGAACTGATGTTGATTCAATCGTTGAAAATATCAAGTCGCAGTTTCAGACTGCAGCCGTTGCCGATGAATCCGTTAAAACTGTAAATGACCTGGTTGCAAAATGGCAGAATAAGCCTGCTGAACTTACAAAACAGGTAAATGATTTTTCTGCAAGCGTACAGTCCCTGCAGAATCTTAACGTAAACAACATCAAGGATGTTGCCCAGCTTCAAAAGGCTTTGACTGACATCAATACTGCAATCAATACCGGAAAAACTTTGACAGAATCAGCAAAAACAATTTCTACTGACTTGCAAGTTGATTCTCAGACCGTTACGACCCTGACTGATAAGGTTACTGCTGCCGTTACTGCCGATAAAAATCTAGTTTCCGAAAAACTTGCAACTGCTACGAATGCGCTTTCTAATTCCAAGACCTTGTTTAACAATGCCATCGATTCAGTCGGTTATTCTGTTTTGGGAAAATATTATCCTTATGCTAAAAAGGCCATCGACTATGCCGCAACTATGAAAGAAAATTCTGCTAAAAAGGCCAATACTCAAGAAACTAAGGCTGAAAAAGAAAAGAAAAAGAAGGTTAAGGCCAACAAGCAGGGCGTTCATCGTCTTGCCGGTACGACTTTCTGGTATAAAAAAGATTCTCCTTCGTTGCTGATTGAAAACATCAAGGCGTCAGGTACCGGTTTCTCTGCGGTCGGAAAGGAAATTACAAATGACCAGGATGTTCGCGGAAAGCCTTCGTCATTGAACTGCACGTTTACGGCAGCCGGTGCAACTCACAATGCGAACGCTGTAATGGATGCTCGTTCCTATTCAAAGGAGCCTTTGATAAATCTTTCCTATAAGGGAACGAATTTTTCTACTGCAATCGACGGAACAAAAATTGCTTCATCAAGCGGTATTCCTTCGATAAATGGCCGGTCAAATATTGATTTTACGCTTTCTGCCGATCAGAATTTGTTTTCGGGAAAGGGTAACGTTGCGATGAGTCCTGTTTCATTAACCTCTGATGGATTTGAAAATGCAACAGTAACCAAGTATTACAATCAGGCCCTGGCTTCTGTAAAAAAACTCAACTTTGGTTTTACAACTTCCTTTACTGAAGAAAAAGGGGTAGACCTCAAACTTTTAGGAAATTTTGCTGATTTGTTTGCAAATTCTCTTCAGACAATTGTTGCTTCTATGGGAAGTGATGCTAAGGAAGCTGCAATCGCAAAGCTTAATTCTGAAATAAATTCTTCTCAAAATGGATATCTTGCGTCTGCAAAGTCCTTCTTGGGAATTGAAGATCAGATCAATTCTGAAAATCTTAAGATAAGCAATTTGCAGGCAACTTTGGATTCAAAGCGTGCTGAAATTGAAAATGCCATCAAGAAAAAGACAGAAGAAGCTGCAAGTCAGGCAATCTCGAATATGATAGGTGTTCCAGCAACTTCCGGTTCTTCTTCGACAAATTCTGCTGCTTCAAGTGCAGCGAGTGCAGCTGGAAGTTTTCTTAAAGGACTTTCAGGCTCGCGCTGATAGGATCGGCGTTCCGAGAGTTTTCGTCGAAAGTTGCTTTATGTTTCGGCGCTAAAATCTGGAGGCGATTTCTTTTACGGTTTTTGCTACGGTCTGCATCTGGCTTTCCGTGGTTGCAAAACCGAACGAGAATCGTACTCCCTCTTCCAAAAGGTCTGCCTTTACGCCCATGGCTTGAAGGATAGGCCTTTTCATTTTTCTGCTTGAGCATGCGCTTCCTGTAGAAATGTAGATGCCTTTTTCGCTCAAGGCCCTTACCATAACTTCGCCAGGAATTTTATCGATTGCGCCTTGAATTACCCACGGCGAAAAGCGCTCATCGTTGTTCTGTCGGCTTTCAGGTATCAAGGAAAAACCTGGAATGGTTTTGAGTTCTTCTATGAATTTTTCGCTGTATATTTTTTGCTGTTCATATCGCTGATAGAATGCATCTTTTTCTGATTTGAAAAAATATTTTTCGAGGCTTTCTGCCATCGTTACGATTCCAAAAAGGTTTTCAGTTCCGCTTCTGATTCCGCCTTCCTGGCCGCCACCTTTCAAAAAGCTTTCCTGTGCATTTTCTGCAATATACAAAATTCCAATACCTCTAGAACCTCCAATTTTGTGGGCACTAAAGGAAGCAGAATCAATTCCCTTGTGGCTTAAGTCGAGAGGGATTTTTCCTGCGGCCTGAACACAGTCTACGTGAAACTTTGGCTTTTTTCGTCCCTTGCATTTTTCAATCAAGGCATCTGCAATTTCGTAAATCGGCTGGATGCTTCCAACTTCATTGTTTACCGCCATCACGCACACGAGGGCAGTGTCGTCCTCAATTGATTTGACGACAGATTCAGCACTGACGATACCGTTCGAATCGCACTTACAGTTTATGACCTTCCATCCGCATTTTTTCATGTTTTCAGCCATTTCTCGGATTGCAGGATGTTCTATGTTGCTGATAACAATCGAGCCTTTATTAGGACGCAAAAGCAGGTTTGTGATTACAAGATGATTGCTTTCGGTTCCGCCGCTTGTAAAGAAAATTGATTTTTCGTTTACTCCAAATGCCTTTGCTGCTTTTTTCCTCGATTCTTCAAGAATTTTTTTTGCTTTCTGTCCGAAAGCATGAACGCTTGAAGGGTTTCCGTTGCATTCAAGCTGTTTGTTCAAGGCATTTTCCATAATTTCTTTGTCAAAAAGCGCGGTTGCGGCCCAATCGCAATAAATCTCGTTGTTTTCCATGTGGTTAGTATACATAAATTTGATTTTTAATCCAATATACAATAAAATTCTTGTGTTGATATGAAAAAAAGCAGCTTTTGGAAAATTCTTGATAAAACCGTACCTCAAAAAGATGATTTTTTAGGTTGCAGATTTGATTCTCTTTCAAATTCCGCATTTTTTTCAATTTGGGCACCGACCGCAACCTGCGTAACTCTTCTTTTTTATGAAAATTCCTCTGATGAATCATTCGTTTTTTCCCAAAACTTAAATTTTGAATCAACGACCGGCGTCTGGTCTTCGAAAATCAATTTTGGAGAAAAAAAAGTCAATTTTTACGAGTATCTGATAAGTGACGAGAATGGCAGAAAAAAATGCCTGGATCCCTACGCCTTTTCCTTGAGTGCAGACAAAAACGACGGAAAACTTCTTAAGGCCGCCCTAATAGATTTTGCGCAAATTGATGGTGCAACTATTAGCCGTCTGGAAAAATCGTGCGCAACTATTAGCCTTCCGGAAAATTCGCCTAATTCACAGGCATCAAAATCTGATGTCATCATCTATGAAACATCCGTACGTGATTCAACGATTTCTCCTGATTCTCCTGAAACTGACCCGAATAAAAAGGGCACTTTTGCAGGGTTTCCTTCGATTTTTCCGTATCTTAAGGATCTTGGAATTACGCACATCCAGCTCATGCCCGTAATGAAATTCTGCAACACTGATGAAACGAACCGTTCCTTTGAAAATACAAAATCGACCCGTAACTGTAACTATAACTGGGGTTACGACCCTGCGTGCTATTTTTCACCGAGCGGCTTTCTTTCAAGTGACAGTGAAAATCCGTACACTAGGATTCTTGAACTGAAGTCTTTGGTCAAAAAGGCCCACGAACAGGGACTTAAAGTCATCCTTGACTGCGTCTACAATCACATGAGCCGTATCGATTTTCTAAATGACATTGTTCCAAATTATTATTTCAGGTTGAATCCTGACGGAAGTCTCCGCTCAAATTCGGGCTGCGGAAATGATGTTGCAAGCGAGCACTTCATGGCTCGAAAACTGATTGTAGATTCAATCAAGTTTTGGGTAAGCGAATATGATGTGGACGGTTTCCGTTTTGACCTGATGGGGCTTTTGGATTCAGTGACAGTTCTTGAAGCCTACAAAAAGGCATCCAAAATTAAAAAAGGCCTTTTGTTCATCGGGGAGGGCTGGAAAATGTACAGCGGCCGTCGTGGCACGGTCGGCATGGACCAGAACTACATGATGAAAACTGACGACATATCAGTCTTTAACGACGAATTTCGGGACCTCTGCAAAAAAGGCGGCATGAACGAGGTTTCAAAAGCTTTTTTGACTGGCGGCAAGGTCAATATTTCTGACCTTTTCTGTAATGTCTGTGGAAAGCCTGTTACAAACTATTCGGCTAAAAACCCGTTTAACAGCGTCCTCTATCTGGACTGCCACGACGGCCTTACCTTGCACGATTCTCTTTCTGTCAACTGCGAAAACCAAAAAGAATCAAGCGTGCCGCAAAATGAATTTATCGCACGAAAGGTAAAACTTTCAAACTCACTTCTTTTGACAAGCCAAGGCATCGCCTTTTTGCATTCAGGGCAAGAAAGACTTAGGTCTAAACCGGCCTTCCAAAATACCGATGAGTGTATCGGTGAATTTGTCAGAAACAGTTACAAATCCTCTGACGACATAAACTGTATCCGCTGGAATTTGAATGAAACTGAAAAGAGCGTTCTCGATTACACAAAAAAGCTTATCCATCTTCGAAAAAAGCACGAGGCTTTTAGAATACCAAAATTTTGTGAAATCCAAAGCCGGATTTTTTTGATGGGCGAATTCTGCAAGGATTTTCTTTTGGTCTATAAAATTCTTGACCCAAAAGGGGATTGGTACCTTATTTTCAATTCAGATGAGAGTAGGCAAAACGTGCCTTTGATGTATCCGGAAAACTTTGATGTCTACGTTGATGAGTCAGACGTCTATGTCGATGGCAAAAAATATGGTAAAAACAGGGTCGATGTCGAGGCAAACTCAGCCCTGGTTTTACGTGTAAAACTTACTTGCTCGTAAGGTAAAACCAGGTTTCATCAGCTTCTGAAATAAATTTTATCGCCTTTAACAGATCTTCTTTTGTGACGCTTTTAACCGTGTTTTCAAAATCGTAAAGAAAATTGATGTCGTCACCAAGCGAATATGAATTTGCCATCATTGCACAGATTTGCCGGCTTGTAAAAATATCACCGTAAAGACGGTTTATCAGTATGTTCTTGTAACTTTCAAGTTTTTCTGTCGAGTCTATCAGCGTAAAGTTTTCGCTTTCCTTTATCAGTTTGCCTTTGGCAAAAATCTCATTTGCCTCATCGACACCCTTATAAAACAGTTCCTTGTTCGAAATTCTGTATCCAGAAAGAATCAAAACCGGATTTTTCGTAAGGTTCACGTTTGAGAAAATCGAATAGACACAGCCGTATTTTTCGCGGACGATGTTGTAAAGAATGTCGGAATACATAAGGTTTGCTATGTAACATGCGGCAAAATCCACGCTTTTTACGTCTGGCAATGCCTTGTAGCTGCAGGCAAAATCAACCGGATTTTTATGATTTTTCTTGAATTCGATTTTTTCGTTTTCGAATTTAAGCTTGATTTGCTTTTCAGGTTTTGCCTTGTTTAATTTGATTTTTCCAAATGAGTCATTCAGCTTTAATTTAAGGCTGTCATCAAAATTTCCATACCCGATTATCGCAACTTTTCCGCTTGAAAAAAGCTGAGAGTAAAGTTTTTCAAGACTTTCCCTGCTTAATTTGAGGATGGTTTCTTCTGTAAAGATATTTTTTCCAAAATAATCAGTCGTTTCCCTTAAGTACTCCGCGCTTGATTTCATCAAAAGATTGTAGTCAACGCTTTTTGTGTTCAAGAAACTGAACTGCGCCTGAGTTTTTTTCTGCTCAAAACTTTTATAGCTTGGATTTGTGCAGCAGCTTTCAAAAACCTTAAATACTTCATCAAAATATTTTTCAAGGCTTGTCATGCTGATGTAGCTGAAATCGCTCAAAACCCCGGTTGTAATAGAAGCCTGTTTTTCTTCGAGAAGCGCTTCGATAAAATCCTTGTCATAATCCTTGCTTTCCAAAACCAAGAGGTTCATCAAAAATCCAAGATAACCCAACTGGTCGTTTTCCAGTTCCGATGCGCCAAAAGAAAAATATAGCTCGAGCGTGTTTACCTTTGCTTCATCAGAATTTTTCAACATGACTTGAATTCCGTTGTCGAGGACAAAATTTTCCATCCTGATGTCGCTTTTTGCACCCGCTGAATTCGTTGTTAAATTTGCCGAATTTGCCGCTGATGATGTTGTCGCGCATCCAAAAGTGATTAATGACATAAACGACAAAACAAACGCGAGGCTTACTGAAAATAATTTATTTGTTAACTTTTTGTTTGTCATTGCTTATCCTTGATTTCTACGTAGCCAAGCTTTTCAAAATCTTGGATCTGGTCTTTATA
>JAILRX010000244.1 GCA_024697985.1 Treponemataceae bacterium
GACTAGAGTATTGATCTGAGGTTTATCTGCTTAAAAAATGTTCACCTATGATTTTACTGATATAAAAAAACCGCTTTATCAGCATTTATATGACTGCATAAAGTCTGATATTCTCGCCTCTGTCTTAAAAAGCGGCGAGAAGCTTCCTTCTAAACGGGCCCTTGCCGAAAATCTTAAACTGAGTGTAGTGACGGTCGAAAACGCCTACACTCAGCTTGCGGATGAGGGCTATATTTATTCCGAACCTAAAAAAGGTTTTTATGTGGCGGAAATAATCCGGCCCGAAATCAGCACCAGCGAAGAACGTGCGGCGTCCGGTGCCACGACTACGGCCGGCCAGGGCGCGGCTGCTCAGAACTCGGCCTCCTCTCAGAACGCGTCCGGCCTGTTCAATTTTTCATCCAACGTCTCTCCGGAAGAAACCTTTCCTTTTTCAATCTGGGCACGCTTGATGAGGGAATCAATTACAAAGCGAAAGGAAGACGCCCTTTTGAACGTAACCTGCTCAGGTCTCAAAGAACTCAGGTGCGCAATTGCAGGCCATCTTTCTTCTTTTCGCGGCATGACTGTCAATCCTGAACAGATCATAGTTGGAGCCGGGACCGAATATCTTTACGGCCTTTTGATTCAGCTTTTGGGACGTGACAAAATTTTCTGCCTGGAAAACCCGGGATACAGGAAAATTGCCAATGTCTATGAAAGTAACGGCGTAAAGTTTGTCTTCTGCAACCTGGATGAAAAGGGTATAAAAGTCGATGAAATTTCAAGGACTGGAGCCGACATAATTCATACCAGTCCTACCCATCACTTTCCGACCGGAATTACGATGAGTGCCGACCGCCGTTACGAGCTTTTAAGGTGGGCCGGACAGAAAGATGGCAGGTTCATCATCGAAGACGACTATGACAGTGAGTTTCGTCTTAACGGTCGTCCGATTCCAAGCCTTCAGTCCCTGGATAATTCCGGCAGGGTCATCTACATGAATACGTTTTCAAAATCGCTTGCGCACACAATCCGTATCAGCTATATGGTTTTGCCACCAGCACTTGCCAAGGAATTTTACGAAAGACTTTCATTTTACACCTGTACGGTAAGTAATTTTGAGCAGTATACGCTTGCACGCTTTATAAGCGAAGGCTATTTCGAAAAGCACATCAACAGGATGCGCCTTTTTTACGGACGAAAACGAAAGACTGTCCTTGACCTGATAGCCAAAGTTTTCAATCCATCTGATTACAGGATAATCGAAAACGATTCGGGGCTGCACTTTATCCTCTATCTGAATACGAAAAAAACTGATGACGAATTCGTAGCCGACTTAAAAAAACATGACATTCAGATTACGCCTCTTGTCAGCTTTTATTCAGAAAGAGATGGTCTTGAAAACTCAATTTATGAACACAAATTTATAGTTAATTATTCAAATATTGATATTTTCTTATTAGAAAAAAAATTGCAAATTGTCAAAAAGGTGCTATCATATTAGAACAGTATAGGAGTTTATATGACTATTTCCAAATTTTTTAAGAGTTTGCAATTCAGGCTTATAATCCTTGTAATTGCAATTATTGTCTTTTCAAATGCTTCAATCATTTCTGTTTCAATGAAGCTTTCCAATAAAACTGTTACGAATACAGTAGAAGCCTTGATAAATGCTGTTACTGATTCTGCAGCCGGAAAGATTAAAGGCGAAACGGAAAAGCAGTTTAGAATGCTCGAAGCTGTCGCTAATATGGATTTTTTGAAAGATCCTTCCGCTTCGCATCTTGCAAAATGCCAGCAGTTGACTCGTATTGCAGGAATAAGTGATGATTATGAAAATATCGGTTTTTATGATTTGGAAGGAAATTCTTATACAGCGGCTGGACAAAAAATTAAACTGGATCGAGTTTATATAAAAAATGCTGCAAAAGGTCAAAAAACTGTTATGGATCCTGCCATAAATCCTGTCACTCATATTTTGTTCCAGATTTATGCAGTTCCAGTTTTCGGAACGAACGGTAAACCAATCGGCTGTATCTCTGCAAACGTAATGGGAGATGTACTTTCAAAGAAAATAGAGCAGGTTACATTCGGTACATCAGATTCGCATATTCAGGTCATCAGTATTAAATCGGGACATACAATTGCTTCGAATGAATTCGAACAAGTTTTGAGTTTTCAGAATGTTTATGAAGATGCAGATGAAAATGTTAAGCCGGTTTTGGAAAAGGTAATGGCTAAAGAAATAGGTTCTTCAACTTTTATTAATCCTGCCAACGGAATGAAAATGCTTGCAGGTTATCGACCTGTTCCTGGTACTGATTGGGCTGTTTTTGGAGCATGCGCTTATGCTGATTTCTATTCGGGCCTTACACGTATGACAAACATTATGAGTGCTCTTGGTGGTGTTGTAATGGTTATAGCATTTATTCTTGTTGGAATGACGATGTCTCTTTCACTTAAGCCTTTGAAACATGTAAAAATAGCTGTTGAAGAAGTTGCTGCCGGTGACGCTGACCTTACAAAACGAATCAAATCACGTGGAAATGATGAAGTTGCCGAAGTTGTACAGGCCTTCAACAATGTCCTTGAAAAATTCCAGTCGATTATTAAGGAAGTCAAGGAAGCTAAGGTTCACCTTGGAACGACAGGTGTCGACTTGCAGGCTTCTACGGAAAATACAGCCGCATCAATTACAGAAATTCTTGCTAACATCGAATCAGTTCATGGACAGATCAACAGCCAGTCTGCCAGCGTTCATGAGACTGCCGGTGCCGTTAACGAAATTGCTTCAAACATTGATTCCCTCGAAAAGATGATTGAAAAACAGAGTTCCGGAGTTTCAGATGCTTCTGCTGCCGTAGAAGAGATGATTGGAAACATTCAATCCGTAAACGCATCAATGAGCAAGATGACAGAATCGTTTGCATCCCTTACTGAAAATGCCAAGACTGGTATCCAGGTACAGATGGGCGTAAACGACAAGATTACTCAGATTAAGGTTTTGAGCGATACTTTGCAGGAAGCAAACGTTGCAATCGCTGCAATCGCCGAACAGACGAATTTGCTTGCCATGAACGCAGCCATCGAAGCTGCTCACGCAGGAGATGCCGGAAAGGGATTCAGTGTTGTTGCTGATGAAATCCGTAAGTTGAGTGAAACTTCAACCGAACAGTCTCAGACAATCGGTGATCAGCTTACCAATATCAAGGATGCAATCAACGACGTAGTAATTGCTTCTGAAAAATCAACAGAAACTTTCAATTCCGTATCTGAAAAAATCAAGGAAACTGATCAGGTCGTACATCAGATCGAAGCTGCAATGCAGGAACAGAACGAAGGTTCAAGACAGATCAGCAACGCTTTGCATGTAATGAATGACAGCACGCTTGAAGTAAGAACTGCCGGACAGGAAATGGCAGAAGGAAACAAATCAATCCTTGCCGAAGTTCAGAATTTGCAGGATGCTACGAACGTAATGCTTGACAGTATGACGGAAATGACAATCGGTGCAAAAAAGATCAATGAAACAGGTGAGACTTTACGAACCATTTCAAAATACATGGATGATTCAATCCGTGAAATTGGAAATCAGATAGATCTTTTCAAGGTCTGATAAATATACTGATTTATTGCTGTATGCTGGCATCGGTTATTAGCCGATGCCTTTTTTTTGCTTAGTCCAAAAGCGATGCGATCTTTTCGGATACATCTTCGTTGTTCTTTGCGTGAACCTGAATTTTCTCGATGGCTCCGTTGATGTCTCCGATGGCAGATTTAATGCTGTTGACCCTTTCCTGAAGAACATCGGTCGTGTTGGAAATACTTACCAAACTGTCATCCTGTTG
>JAILRX010000010.1 GCA_024697985.1 Treponemataceae bacterium
ATTGCTCTATTATTACTCGTAATCTGCTCTTTATCTGCTTTCGCCATGGAAGTAACGGTTATTGAAGAAACCGAAGAATCATACTCCATCAAAATTCTCGAAGTTCAAAACTTCGCACAGGCTAAATTCATTCTTACAATCCCGCAAGCTCATTTTGAAAGAACAAAAGTTTTCAACCTGATAAATTCTCGAATCAGAAAATACCAGTTCGACAACAAATTCAACAGCTATTTTAGAATTTGTGATGATGTCGTCCAGTACAACAGCAAGGATAAAACCGTTAGCTATATTTCTGACGTTCAGTTCAGGACCAGCATTTATACCAAAAGCGAATATAGAGAATGACTGATTCGCAGTGGGATTATTTTTGCAAATTTAAATCCGATTTTAAAAATCAATGTTCTCTTTGGTTAAATCAATTTGATGATATTTTACCAGCCCTCCAAAAAAAAGCCTTCGAAAAGGACGCTGTTCCTGCATACCCGATCGAAACACCAATTGTCTACAACTCTGATTTGGATTTATTCACGAAAGATTCAGACATCAAGCTCATCGTAATTGGCGACAATCCTGGCAAAGACGAGCAACGTTCTTACAATAGAAAATATCTTTGCGGTCAATCCGGAAAAATTGCTGAAGGATTTTTTAGGAAAAATCCGGAACTTAATATTGATTTTAGAAAGAATGCCATAATTTTAAATAAGACACCTGTACACACTGCAAAAACTAAAGAACTGAATTTTATTAGTTCACAGTCAAAAGAACTTTCCAGCCTGATTCAGAAAAGTCAGATTTGGATGGCAAAGGAAACTCTGGAACTTCAAAAAAATCTTGGATGTCAACTTTGGCTTATAGGATATGCTGAAATCAAAAACAAGGGAATTTTCGTTCCTTACCGAAAAGAATTCGAGCGCTATTATGACAACGCTGAAAACAAAATTAATTATGACAAGCTGTTTGTTTACCAGCATTTTTCGATGAACCGCTTTTTAATCGACCTGAAACAATGTCAGAATTCAAATACAAATATGACTTTAAAAGAAGCTTTGTCATATTTAGGCACAAAGCATAAATCTGAAATCTTCTATTTGTCATAATTAATCCTGACAGATGTCATAATTAAATGTCATATTTGTCTAGTTTTATGTCTTGTTTAAATCCTAAACATGACAAAAAAAGCGGAAAACTAGACATTTTTGTCAAGATTTCCGCTTGTCATATTTAACGCAAAATATTTAGCGCCAAGTTATTTTTCGACAAATTATTTTACTCGTTCAACTTCAAAAATAAGTCGTGCATTTCCTGGAATTCCAGCCTGTGGAATACCACGTGCACCGTATGCAAGTTCTGGTGGCAAAAGCATATATCGGATTTCGCCAACTTTCATATCCAAAACCATTTCATCAAATCCAGGAATCATTTCGCCAGCTCCAACCTTGAAAGTAAGAGGTCCATGTCCCTGTGGATGGAAATGTTTAGAAGCATCAAAGATCTGACCGTTTGTAAGTTTACCAACATATTCTGTCGTTACTGTCTGACCTTTTGAAGGCTTATCACCTTTTCCTTTTTTGTTGATCTTGTAGTAAATTCCTGATTTTGTCATTTCACAGCCATCAATCAATTTTGCAAGAGCAGCCTTTTCTTTTCGCCAGTTTTCGAAAGTTACGTCTTGCTGAAGTTTATCGAAATCGCTCTGTGTTGCTGTAAAGTTTTCTGCATCAGAACCCTGTCGTACGATTGTAACCTTTACGATTTTATCGCCCTGTTTAACAGAATCTACAACGTCCTGACCTTTAACAACTTCACCAAAAATTGTGTGCTTGTAGTTCAACCAGTCTGTTGGAACATGTGTGATGAAGAACTGACTTCCGTTTGTGTTTGCACCGCTGTTTGCCATGGCAAGTTTTCCCGGCTTGTCGAAAATCAAGCCTTCAACAAATTCGTCCGGAAATTTATATCCTGGTCCGCCTGTTCCGTTTCCAAGTGGATCTCCACCCTGAATCATGAAATCTGCAATTACACGATGAAATTTCAATCCGTCGTAAAAAGGCTTACCTTTTGCTGCGTCCAAAGTTCCTTCGGCCAAACCTACAAAGTTTGTAACTGTAAGCGGAACTTCTTTATAAAAAAGTTCAAGAACGATATTTCCGCTGCTTGTTTCCATTACTGCAAAGACACCGTCTCTGCCCTTAATTGCTTCTAAATCTGCACTCATAGGTGAACAAACTCCTTCTATAATTGTTAAAACTGCAAATGCAACGATAAGCAGCCATTTTTTCATTGAATTTTTTCGCACGTTTTTCTCCGTTTATCAAAGTTTCAATCAATAAATAGACTTTATCCAGTTGAATATCGCATCAGATCGTGTCGTAAATGATTCCAAAATCATGTTTTTAAAGCCTGCAGGAACTCCAACTTTTGCTTCTATCAAAACGTAAACAACAATTGCATCCTTGCAAGGAACCATATCAACAAAAGCACACAAATCTTTATTTTTGATGGCCTTAAGACCCGGCAATCCAAGTGGATTCTGATTAACTTCTGTCAGATAGATTTCGTTTTCGCCCTGACCGTAAGTCAATTCGCCGACATATTCCCCGAAAGAATTGTCGTCAAAAAGCACGTAAATTGGATTAACTGATGTGTCCAGAACATCATCAATTCGATTTTTGGTCTTTGGATTATCAATTGCGTAACATCGATCATACAAAACATCCATCTTGTGTCTTGTATGCGAAAAATATTTAAGCCCGGTCATCTTTGACATTGATCGGACCAATTTATTCAGTTTGATGAATTCCTGTTCTTTTGATGGATTTTGTTTTGAAACACCAATTTCATCTTTCAAGTCAAAATAATAGAGGTTTTCCAAAACATAGTTTGGTTCGTAATCGTGATTTTCGTTCCATTTATTCAACCCGATATCAGCATCCGGCACGTTTGGTGCGTAAATCAGTTTTCTTTCCTTTTCAAATACGGAAAAATTTCGTAAGACTTTCTTGGATAAAAGTTTTTCCATCGTTGCTTCATCAAGAACCTGAGAAAGTTCAAGATAAGAACTGTTTGTCTGAGAATATCCGCTAAAAGAAAAAAGGCACAGAAGAATTCCTGTAACAAGAATTTTCGGTGCCTGTTTTTTGAAAATCATCAAATCAAGCCCTTGTAGATTACTCGTACCTGTTTATATAAACCTTCACCTTCGCTTTTTGTTTCAACATCACTGATGTCATTAAGCGTAGTGTGGATGAGTCGTCTTTCAAACGGATTCATCGGTTCAAGCAAAACAGATTTTCTGCTAAGTCTAACTTTGTCCGCTGTGTTATAAGCAAGTCGGACCAAAGATTCTTCACGACGCATTCTGTAGTTTTCTGTGTCGAGTACAATTCTAACATCTGATTTGCCAAGTCGTCCAGCATAAACGTTTGCCAAAAGCTGCAAAGCGTCCAAATTTCGGCCTTTCTTTCCAATAAGGATTGATGAATAAGATGATGAAAGCTTGATTCCAATTTTTCTAGATTCTCGGAACATGATTTCTACGTTTGCTTCATATCCCATTTTTCTGATTACTGAAGCTACGAAATCAACAAGCTGTTTTTCGAATTCGTCCTGTGGAAGTGGATTTGCAAAGAATCCGTCTTTTGAAGAAGAAACGTGTCCATCAAATTCTGCATCATCGCGAGATGCAACTGCTTCTTCTGTATGTACTCGGATTTTTACGAAACCTTTTTTGAAAAGTGAATTTTTCTGAGATTCAAGGATTTCTACATCAAACTGATCTTTTTCCAATCCTAAATCTGCAGCAGCCATTTCAATGGCTTCTTTTTCGGTTTTTCCTTCATATTCGTATACCATAATATCTCCTCGGTAAATTATTTTCTGTCGTAAAGTTTTATCGGGTTCTCTTCTTCTTTTTAGGAACGAAGTCTGGAACCTTTTTGTTCTGAGCTTCCAATGCTTTTTTTGCATCCTTCTTCTTTTTCATTGATTTAAGGAACAACTGCTGGAAAAGAGAGAAGATGTTGCTGATTGTCCAATAAAGAATCAATCCTGATGGTGCATTGTAGAACATGAAGAAGAACATTACAGGCATAACGTACATCATAATCTTCATAGATTTCTGACTTTGATTAGCGGCTGTTGTTGCTCCGTCATTTCCAGTGAAAACACCGGTAAGAATCTGAGAAGCAAGGTAGATTACAGGCAAAAGTCTGATTTCTGTTCCCAAAAGCGGCATGCTGAATTTCTTGAAAGAATAAACAGTATCACCAACTGAAAGGTCCGGAATCCAGCCTGGAATAAACATAGCTCCACGGAATTCAAAATAGTTGTTGAACAGGTTGTACATAGCGATAAGAAGTGGGAACTGAATCAAAAGTGGAAGACATCCCATCATTGGGTTGTAACCGTTTTCTTTATAAAGCTTCTGCATTTCAGCGTTCATCTTTTCAGGATTGTCCTTGTATTTAGTCTGGATTTCCTGAACCTTAGGCTGAACTTCCTGCATCTTAAGTGAAGATTCTGAACTCTTTTTTGTAAGAGGGAAGAGGGCGAATCTCAAAAGCAATGTCATGATGATGATAGCAACACCCCAGTTTGGAATTACCTTGTAGATAACTTCCATAATCCATTTCATTGCAACTTCGAGCCATGACAAAAGACCTGATGTGTTCAAGCAGTCATCAATCTTAAGCTGTGTAACTCCCCATCCGTTCTTTTCTGCATTGTTGTAGGTTTTCAAAACCTTAAGAACTTTTGGTCCTGCATAAACATAGTAGCTGTCTGTAAAGCTTCCTGTAGAAGCGTTTCTTGAAAGCATTGCCTGGGCATTTGCATACTGTGTTGAATCAAAAGCCTTTGAGAAAAGAATGTCTCCCATTTCTGTTGAGTTCTGAGGAACGATAAGGAAAGCAAAATATTTTCCTGTAACACCTGTCCAAAGATACTTTTTGTCGTAAACCTTGTACTGGTTGTCCTTGAGGGTGTTTTTCTTAGCCTTTTCTTTATCTGTAAAGATAATCAATGTTCGGTTCTCATAACGGTCGCGTTTACTGTTGTAATGAGGGCCGATCTGTGGTGCACTTCGCAAAGTGTAGGCAGAATCGTGAAGGTTCAAGGTTGAGTTTTCATCAGCGATTACTGATACATCAAGCTTGAAAAGATATTCGCCTTCTTTGAAAGTATATTTTTTCTGGAGGACGAAATTGTTTGTCTTTCCTTCAGCATCTTTCATTGAAAATTCTTTTTCGAAAACATAGGTCAAATCATCAATCTTTTTTGCATTGAATGTTTCGTTGATGATTCCGTTTTCAAAACTGTCGTTCGCATTTCCAAACGAAATTGAGCAGGCTCTGTTTGTTTCTTCTACAGAGTCGACCATCTGAACTTTGCCTTCTTCTTTGTCATCAAATTCCAAAAGTTCATATTTTACGAGGTCTCCACCTTTGTTTGTCAAAACTACGTGGATTTTGTCTGTAGTGATTTCGTATGTCTGTTCTGGAATATTTTTTGATGATTTTGATACAAGTACGGTCGGTTCAGCAGGGGTTTCAGCTGCTGGCTGTTCTGCTGTTGTTTCGGAAGTTACTTCTGTACCGTTCTGTTTTGGTGCAAAAAACTTATTCTGAATTGCCATGAATCCAATAAGAATTACACATGAAACTAATACGGCCCAAATTGTTCTTTTATCCATAGGTTTCTCCTTTTGAAACGATAAAAACTATCAATTTCTTTAGGGAACAGGATCGTATCCACCTTTTGCAAATGGATGACACCTTAAAATTCGCTTTGTGGCCATGCCGACACCTTTGAAAGGACCATATTTAGTTATAGCTTCAATTGCATAGTTCGAGCATGTTGGGTAATACCGACAACAAGGCGGATGAAGAGGTGAGATACAGATTTGATAAAAACGAATTAAGTAGTAAAAAAATTTTTTAAGAAAGTTCTTTACTGTAACAACAATTCTGCTTTTTGGCATAGAAAATGAAATTGTTCGCATCTTTTTTTGAAAGATTCTGCATCGGGATAGACTAGAAAAATCATGTCGTATCCCGTTTTCATATTTGCTTTATAATAACGATAAGTTTCGCGGCTTAAACGTTTGGATTTGTTTCGCTTTACAGCATTTCCATAACCGCGAGGAAGGGCAAAAGCAATTCTATTAATACCAAGTTGATTGGGAAGATAAAAAAGTTTCGCACCTGAAGTACTAACCTTCTTGCCTTCCCTATACAACGTTCGAATTTCTGAAGCCTTTTTTACATGCTCATCGCGCGTAAAACGGCCCGTTTTAACTAAGCCTGTTCCCATTCCCTATACTAAAATTAATATGGCTTCTTTTCGTCAGATACAGTAAGCTTTTTTCGACCTTTAGCTCTTCGGCGTGCGAGTACAGCTCGTCCACCTGCAGTCTTCATTCGAGCTCTGAATCCAAATTTTCTATTTCGTTTTGTTCTACTTGGTTGATATGTCCTTAACATTTGAACACGTCTCCTTCTATTTTAAGACCGCCTAAGCAGTCTAGAATTTTATCTTTTACGATTAAGTCGATACTAGGTTAGAAAATATACCATTTTTGCTAATTATTGGTCAATAGACTGTTTTTAAGCTTTTCGAATTTGTCGCGTAGTTCAGGAGGAAGTTTTTCATCAACTTCCATTTTGCTTTTGGCGGCATTTTCTTCTTCGGCGTTTACGGCAGGCCTGATTTCTTCCTGATAATCTGGAATCTTGACATCCGTATTTTTGAGCTTGAAACAGATGTTTTTTACGTTCAGCTGAGGATATTTCATTTTTAAGCCGCGCAAAATATAGGTTTTGTAATTCTGCATCAGCTGGATGTAGCCCGGATGGTCCGTTTCCACAAGCAGGATGTCGTTTTTCAAGTCGACCACTTTTGAGTGAGCCGCAAGAAGTATTCCGGTCCGGTTTTTTTCGGCAGGATTTGTCGAAATTGTCTCGACGATTTCCTTCCAGCCCTTGCTTACGGCAATTGATTCCTGCATTTTCTTCGCATCGATATTTGAAAAAAGCGAACTCATCATTACATCATAGCGTAGAATTTCATCAGAACGCCTGAAGCTAACATCGGTGGAGTATTTTGAGTCGAAGGTGCCATTCTGATATTCGTCATCAAAATTACTGTTCACTCCAAGCACCTCCCTCGATATTGAAAATTTTAGTCGTTGTTTTTTTGTATCTGTCGTACGGTTCGCCCGGCAGGAACGTGCAGAAAAGCTGCTCGTAGTCAGGCAGCAGCGCCGTCACCTTCTGGCGTTTATCCGGATCGAGTTCAAGAAGAACGTCGTCCATAAGCAAAACCGGCTTTTTTCCGGTGATTTCACTGTAATACTTGGCCTGCGCAATTCGAAGGATAAGAGAAACAAGACGGCGCTGCCCGGTTGAGGCCGACGGGATGAACTGTTTTGAACCCTTCATGAATCGGACTTTATCTCGGTGCGGACCACTCATCGTCGTACCCAGGGCCTTGTCCATTTCGAGCTTGCCGTTCAAAGTCTGGATTATTTCGGACATTTCAGTACTTTTCCAGGAAGGCTCGTAGGCAATGTAAACTCCTGAAATTCCGGTAATCTTTTCGAAAAGGTCAGAGAAAATCCTGTTGAACTGATAGACTGTGTTTTTTCGTTTCTGGATGATTTCCCGGCCGTTTTCAGCAAGCTGGAAATCGTAAACGTTCAGCGTTTCGTAATTCTTTTCCTTGAGCAAAAGGTTTCGGCTTTTCAAAACCTTTTTGTAGCGCCTCATCACATCAATGTACATTACGTCGTACATCGAAAGCGACTGGTCCAGAAAAAAACGGCGTCGTTCCGGCTCGCCCACGGCAAAATCCAAATCCTCGTGGCAGAAAAGTACGCACGGAATCGTGTTGATCATGTCCTTGCGGTCCTTTAATTTTTTGCCGTTTTTCACGATTGTCTTTTTTATGGTTTTATTGCCTTCATAGGTGATGTTGATGGTATGGGAAACACCGCTTTCCTCGCGGAAAAATGTCTTTACCGAAAAATAATCCGTGCCGAAACGCGGAATTTCAGCTTCGGCATGCGTCTTGAAAGAATTTCCGTATGACGACATATAGATGGCTTCCAAAAGGTTGCTTTTTCCCTGGCCGTTTTCACCGACAAAAAAGACTTCTTTTGAATGGATGTCTATCGTTGCATCCTGGAGGTTTCTAAAATTGTTTACCGTTAAAGACAATATCGGCATGAACGCCCTGTTTGCTATTCACGCTGCATTGGCATGACAATGTGAATGTAATCAGCTTCTGGAACAGACTTAATTGTTACAGCCTTCATATATTCAGAAAATTCAAATCGGATTCTGTCTGTGTTGATTACTTTCATCGGCTGTTCAACAATCATGTAGTTGAAGGCCATTTCTACGTTTTCTCCATCGTATTCGCATGGAATATCAACGTTGGCATCACCGACTTCTGAACCCTGTGAACGGATTGTAAGCTGGTTTTGAGTCAAATCAAAATATACTCGGTTTGATTTCTGCTCTACGAAAAGGCTTGCGCTCTTGAGTGCTGAAAGCAAATCTTTTTTATCAACTTCAAAACTGTATTTCTGTTCTTCAGGAATTACGCGCTGATAGTTTGGATACTGACCATCAATCAAAACTGATGTGAAATTGTAGTTTCCGAATCGGAAGAAAATTACCTTATCAACGATGGCAATTGAAAGAGAACCTTCGCTTGGCATTCGTTTGAGCAAAACTTCGAAAATCTTTGGCGGAACAATTGCGCTTTCGAAATCAGCAACTCCACCGCAAAGAGGTTTTGCGATATATGAAAGTCGGCGAGAGTCTGTTGCAACCATAACGAGGTTGTCGCCTTTCTTTTCCATGTAGATACCGTTCATGAAAATTCGGTTTCCGTCTGTTGCTACGGCGAAAATCGTGTGCATGATCATCTCTTTGAATTCCTGAACCGGAACATCAAAGTAAGGAACGTTTTCGGCAGAAGCAAATTCAGGGAACTTGTCACTTGCCATGCTGTTCAACTTGAAAATCTGTTTTTTACCGGCGAGCGGTCTGATTACAACGATTGAATTTTCCTGGCTGAATTCAACTTCGCCTGTTTCAATCAGGTTGAGGATGCCGACAAATTTATCACAGAAAACTGTCGTCATGCCTTCCTGCTGGATTTCAACCGGAATTTTGGTCTCAAAGTTGATTTTAATATCAGTGGCCTTGATTGTAAGCGTGTTATTTTCAGCAATCAAAAGCACATTTGAAAGAATCGAAGCTACGTTTTTTGTAGCAATGATTTCCTGTGCAATCGACATTTCCTTGAAAAGTGAATCTCTGTCAAAAATAAATTTCATTATTTACATCCTTAATTCATGCATTAATTGTAACAAAATTCTATCATATTTTTTAAAAACAATAAAGATTTTATTTATTTGCGATTTTTCTCAAGATTTCAAAAGTTTTCGATATTGATTCGGCGTAATCGCAAATTCGCTCTTGAACGACCGGAAAAACGTACTTTCATCCTGAAAACCGCACTTCAAGTAAAGCTCCTTGATGGCCGAGCCTTTTTCAATCAGGTGCTTTGCGTACAAAAGTCTTTTTTTCAGCACAAACTGATGCAGCGTAATGTTCGTCTCGCTTTTGAAAAGATGCGAAAGATGGTATTTGCTGACAAAAATGTTTTCCGAAATTGATTCCAGGCTCAAGTCGCCGGAAAGATTTTTTTCGACGAAATCCATGGCCTTTGAAACTATCATGCTCGACTGTCTTGCGTATCGCGCGTTGGTCGCAGGCGCATCAAACCCATCACTTTTAAAATATTTGTTGATATCAAGCAGAATAGACTGGACTTTCTGTTCGCGCTCGATGTCATTTCCGAACTTTTGATTTGAATTCAGCAGCTCGAGCGAAAGCAAGTGGTCGCGGATTTTTTGCGAAAGATAATAGTCTCGGATAAGATATGTCCTGTTCGAAGCGCACGAAAAAAAGCACGAGGAAAGATCGGTCTGACGGGTCGAAAGCTCAGTCACGTAGCGCGGGTTAAGCCATAAAACGATTCGCTCGTATGTCAGATTTGGGTTCGTAACTTTAAGCTGATGAAGCACGTTCGGAGGAATCAGCAGGATGTCGCCGGAAACAAGGTTATAGTGCAGGTTTTCCACAGAATACACAGCTTTTCCACTGATGAAAAAATAAAGCTCGTAGAAATCGTGGCTGTGAAGGACGACATTGTTCAGATTGATGTCGCGGGAATGAGATATTTCGTAGCTGTTGTTCCTCATCAACTGGTTGAGGACTTTTCGCGGCGCATCAGTTTTGTTCATCTCGTTCATGGTATTTACAAATCGCAAGTTTTGCAAGTTTTTTCGCAATATTTAATATATCTTTTGTAAAAATTGGGGTGTACCATACAAACCATGAAAACATTTATGGACGAAAATTTCTTACTTGAAAACAAAAAAGGTGCTGAACTTTATCAGCAGGTAAAGGACCTCCCGATTTTTGACTATCACTGTCATCTGGATCCTAAAGAAATCTATGAAAACCGCGCATTCTACGATTTGACCGAACTCTGGCTTGAATGCGACCACTATAAATGGCGTGTCATGAGAAACGCAGGAGTGGCAGAAGAACTGGTTACAGGAAATGCCGACCCTTACGAAAAATTTCTGGCCTTCGCGCGCTCGCTTCCGCTTTTTCCGGGAAATCCTGTCTATCACTGGGCGCACCTGGAACTCAAAAAATATTTTGGAATTACTGAACCGCTTACAGAAAAAACGGCCCCTGCCATCTGGGAAAAGACTAAAAAAATCATGGCGGACGGCTCGTTCTGCGCGCGCAATTTAATTAAGACATCAAAGGTTGATACGATTTTTACGACTGATGATCCGACAAGCGATTTGAAATATCACAAACTGCTTGCTGAAGAAAAGGCTCAAAAAGGTGATGTCAACTTTACGGTTTCACCAAGTTTCAGACCTGACCGATTTGTCAACATTGAAAAACCTGACTTTCCAATGGCTATCGAACAGCTTTCCAAGGCCTGTGGAAATGCAAAAATCGAAAATTATGACAGCCTCGTAAAGGCTTTGAAAAACCGCCTCGATTTTTTTGTTGACAATGGATGTGCAATTGCTGACATTTCTTTCACAGATTTTCCTAAAATTATGACATCTGCTGAAAATATGACATCAGAAAACCTGACAAAAATATGTGACAAAGCTTTCAGGTTTGCGCTAAAACTTGACAAATATGACATCAAACCTGACGAATTGTCAGATTTAAATATGACTTTTAAGTACTGCATGATAAAAGAACTGGCATTAATGTTTGCACGGAAAAATATGACAATGCAGATTCATACCGGAGTTTTGCGAAACCAAAACACGACACGGTTTGCTCAGTGCGGTGCAGACTGTGGAATCGACAGTGTGGGAAATGCGATCGACATCGAAGCCGCAGGCCTTCTTTTTGACGACATCGAAAAGAGCGCAGACTCCGACGCACCAGATTGCGCCGGCAAAATTGACGGCGACAAAATTAATTGCGGGCTCCCGCGCATCATCCTGTACACCTTGAATCCGAATTCCTACTATCCGATTGCAACAATGATCGGGGACTTTGCAGGAAAAGTTCCAGGCCGTATGCAGATGGGCGCTGCCTGGTGGTTCATGGATCACAGGGACGGCATCAAGGAACAGCTCAAAATTTTTGCAAACACGAGCGGTCTTGGAATTTTCAACGGAATGCTTACCGACAGCCGAAGCTTTGTTTCATACGCACGACACGATTATTTCAGACGAATTTTGTGTTCTGTAATCGGAGAATGGATCGAAAACGGAGAATATCCTGACGATGAAAATGCAGTTGAGTTAGTAAAGAACATCAGTTTTTATAACGCAAAAAATAATTTTTCACGATAAAGAATGGAGGAAAATTAACTATGAAAATGACCTTTCGCTGGTACGGCGAAGACGACAAAATCACGCTTGAAAAAATCAGGCAGATTCCGAACATGTACAGCGTCGTAACGGCTGTTTACGATGTCCCTGTCGGAGATGTCTGGAGTGAAGAAAGCATCCAGAGATTAAAAACCGTTACCGAAAAATCAGGCTTGAAGATGGAAGTCATCGAAAGCGTTCCTGTACACGAGGACATCAAGCTGGGCCTTCCAACTCGGGACAAATACATCGAAGCTTACAAGGAAAACATCCGCAGGCTCGGAAAAGCCGGCGTAAAATGCATCTGCTACAACTTTATGCCTGTTTTCGACTGGACCCGAACTCAGCTTGATAAGGTGGCCTTTGACGGCTCGACCTCGCTTGTTTACTACGCAGATCAGCTTGAAAAAATGGATCCGCTTAACGGAGAGCTCAGTCTTCCTGGCTGGGATTCAAGTTATAAAAAAGAAGATTTGAGAAAACTTTTTGAACAGTACAAATCAGTTGATGAAGAAAAGCTTTTTGAAAACCTCAAATACTTTTTGGAGCAGATCATTCCGGTTGCAGAACAGTGCGACATCAGAATGGCAATCCATCCGGACGATCCACCGTGGCCTATTTTCGGACTTCCACGAATCATCACGAACGAGAAAAACATCGACCGTTTCTTGAAGCTCGTGGACAGTCCTTACAACGGACTGACTTTCTGCGTAGGAAGCCTGGGTGCAGATCCTAAAAATGACATTGTTCATATGGTAGATAAATATTCAAAAATGGGCCGAATCCACTTCATGCACATCAGAAACGTAAAGCACGTAGAAAATGGCTTTGAAGAAACTGCCCACGACCAGAAATACGGTTCGATGGACATCGTCGGAATCGTAAAGGCGCTTGTTAAGAACGGCTTTGACGGCTACGTTCGACCGGACCACGGCCGAATGATTTGGGGCGAAACCGGAAAACCAGGTTACGGCCTTTACGACAGGGCTTTGGGCGCTTCCTACATCAATGGCGTTTGGGAAACTACTGAAACACTTTTTTCAAATTAAAAAAGTGTTTCAGTTTTAAATTTCCATTCGGAAATTTCTACATTAAAGTACAAGTAAAATGTTGAAACATTTTACTTGTTGCAAGGAGCATAATTTTGAATTTATCAAATAAAAT